>JALFLX010000013.1 GCA_022774485.1 Bacilli bacterium | reverse complement strand
TTGAAAGAATATATCCGCACATGCAAATGCGGGGGAATAAGGTACAACCCTGCAAGACCGGAAGTTGTCGCACATCACAACTTGACACTTCAAAAAGAAAGCGAGATTCCGCTTTTCATCGCCGCTAACACCGAAAGCGGTGGAAACGGAGCTTTTGTAACAGGGACAGAAGTCGGCTGTGAGACAAAAGTCGCCTCCACTGGAGATATTCATCTTGCCTACGGGCTTGGAAAAGTCTCCGCAAGAGAAGCAAAATCAGTCGGATGCAATGTTCTCTTCGCACCGATTGTCGATATTGACTATGAATTTCACAACCCCATCATCGCCACTCGCACCTTTGGAAATGATCCTGAAATGGTAAAAGAATACTCCTTAGCGTTCTTAGAAGCCGCGAAAGAAGAAGGGGTGATTGCCTGTGTAAAACACTTCCCGGGGGATGGAATTGACGAACGAGACCAGCATCTCTCCTTAACAGCTAACACTCTCTCAAAAGAAGAGTGGGATAAAAGTTATGGAGCAGTGTATCGCTCCGTAATCGATTCGGGAGTAGAGATGATCATGGTCGGTCATATCGCCTTGCCTTGCTACCAGAAAAAGATGCTACCAGCGACAGTCTCCAAAGAACTTTTGACTGATCTCTTACGAGAAAAGCTCTCCTTCCAAGGCCTCATCATCTCTGATGCGACCCATATGGTCGGCTTGACTGCCTGTATGAAACGATCCGAATTCTTGCCTTTGATGATCCAAGCAGGCATCGATATGATTCTCTTCTATAACGACTATGAAGAGGACCTTAACTATCTCAAAAAAGGATATGAAAAAGGAATCATCAAAGAGGAGAGACTTGAAGATGCTCTCTTAAGAATCATAGGTCTCAAAGCGAAGTTAAACCTTCACAAGAAAAAAGAATTCACCTTTGCTCCAGAGCTGATTCATCAAGAGGAGAGTCTCAAATATCAGGATGAAGTTGCCAGAAAAGGTATTGTCCTTGTGAAAGAGGAGAAAGGAGTGCTTCCTCTCTCCAAAGAAAAATACAAGAGAATTCTCTTAGTTCCTCAGCACTCTGATAATCCCTTTGAATCGATTCTTCCAAAACAGGGTCCCTCAATCTATGAGACGTTACAAGAGAAATTAGTGCAAGAAGGGTTTGAAGTTGAAATCTTCGAGTCTTTGATGGAAAAAGCAAAAAAACTTCCTCCACAAGAAGCGATGAAAATCGTGATGAACATCTATAACAACAAGACACCGATCAAAGCGTTGACCGATCGATATGATCTTGTCATCCACGTGATGGACTACGACACACACAACACTGTCAACCGCGTCTCCTGGCAGATGTCAAAAGGAACACCAGACATCCCCTGGTATGTCAACGAGCTTCCCACCATCATGATCTCATTGAAGAATCCATTCCACCTCTTCGATGCGCCGATGATCAAAACATACATCAATTGTTACGATAAAAATCAAAAAACAATCTCTCATCTCATCGAAAAATTAGTCGGTAGAGAAGACTTTGTCGGAACCTCCCCTGTGGATTGCTTCTGCAACTGTAGGATCCTAAAAAGAAAGGAATCATAACATGAAATTGCCGCTTCAAGTCAATTTGAAAGACAAAGTGGTCGTCATCACCGGAGCCGGTGGCGTCATCTGCTCCACTTTGGCCAAAGCTTATGCAGAATCCGGTGCAAAAGTCGCCTTGCTCGATTTGAACAAAGAGAATGCAGAGCGCTTCGCCTCTGAATTAAGAGAAGAAGGATACACTGCCTACGGATATGAGGCAAACGTCTTGAAAAAAGATTCGTTAGAAGCTTGCCATCAAGAAGTGCTTCTAACCTTAGGGCCTTGCGATATCTTAGTCAATGGTGCTGGAGGAAACAATCCAAGAGCAACAACAGACAATGAATTTGCCAAGCTTGATGATGAGAAAAAAGAAATCAAAACTTTCTTCGATCTCGATGAGAGCGGTATTGAATTTGTCTTCAATTTAAACTTCTTAGGAACCCTTCTACCCACCCAAGTCTTCTCAAAAGATATGATTGGAAGAAAAGGTTGTTCTATCCTCAATATCTCCTCTATGAACGCCTTCACTCCTCTCACCAAAATTCCTGCCTATTCTGGTGCAAAAGCGGCTATCTCTAATTTCACTGAGTGGTTAGCAGTTCACTTCTCTCACATTGACATCAGAGTTAATGCCATCGCTCCTGGTTTCTTCTCCACCAAACAGAATGAGAAGCTTCTCTGGAACGAAGATGGCACTCCGACAGCGAGAACAGGAAAAATCTTAAACGCTACCCCGATGGGTCGCTTCGGAACAGTCGATGAGCTTATCGGTGCCACTCTCTTCCTCTCCTCAGAAGAAGCAGCAAGCTTCATCACCGGTGTTGTTTTACCCATTGATGGAGGCTTCTCTTCCTATTCAGGAGTGTGATTATGCTGTTTGAAAAAAGCAAAGAATTCCTCGTGTGTGTCGACAGCGATGGCACTGTCATGGACACGATGACCATAAAACACAAAAACTGCTTCGGCCTCGCCTTTGTCGAGATTTTCTCTGTCGACGAAGAAATCAGAGAAAAAGTCTTAGCTGAATGGAACCGCATCAACCTCTATTCTATTCAAAGAGGTATCAATCGTTTTCAAGGGTTGGATGAAATCCTTCAGTACTGCCGCGAATACGGATATAACTTCCCTGGAGTAGAAGGCTATCACCTATGGGTTCAACAGACGGATGAATTCTCCCTCAGATCCTTAAAGAAAGCCTACTGGAAAGATCCGAACAACCAAGCGATGAAACTAGCCATCGTATGGTCTGATGAAGTCAATGCAAGAATTGAAAAACTTCCCATCGGAAAACCTTTTGATGGCGTCGTTGACATTTTAAAAGAGACTTCGAAACAAGTGGATTTAGTCGGCGTGAGCTCTGCCAACGAAAACGCCGTTCTCGCAGAGTGGGATCAAGCCGGATTAGGCGAATACTTTCGCTTTGTCGGCTGCCAAAGTGCTGGAAAGAAAGAAGCGATTATCATGCGCGCCCTCAGCTCTGGATACCAGAAAGAAAACGCCTTGATGCTCGGAGATAGCAAAGGAGATATCGACGCGGCAGAGAAAAACCATATTCACTTCTTCCCCATCATCCCCAAACACGAAGTGGAATCCTGGCAAGAATTCAAAGCAGAAGGACTTCCGAGATTACTTTCCAATCGCTTTGACGAAGAATACCAGAAGTCGCTGTACGAAAAATTTTATCAAAGTCTGAAATGATAGACTTAAGGAGCACTGAACAATGAAAATTACAGAACCGATTCAAGTCGGAAAAATGACGTTGAAGAACAGAGTGATGTTCCCGCCTCTCACCACAGGATACGAAGAGAAAGACGGATCTATCGGAGAACAGTCAAAAGCCTTCTACACTCGCCTTGCTAAAGGGGGAGTCGCTTATATGGTCATCGGAGATGTGGTTCCTGTTAACACTGTGAGTCCTACTCCGAAACTCTTTATGGATTCTCAAATTGAGTCTTTCAAACTCTTAGCGGAAAGTGTCCATCAATATGGCGCCAAAATCGCTCTCCAAATCTTCCATCCGGAATATGACACCGAGGCCATCATCGACTTCATCCGCCAAGGAAAGAGAAACGAAGCATTTGCAAAGCTTCACCACGACATGCTTCATTTTACCGATGAAGTTACGAAAGAAAAGCTAGATACCATTCTCTTAAAAATCAAAGAATGTGCACATCGTGCAGAACTTGCTAACATCGATGCGATCGAAGTTCACGGCGACCGTGTGGTCGGAAGTCTTTGCTCGACAATTTTAAACCACAGAAGCGATGAATACGGCGGTTCCTTTGAAAACAGAATTCGCTTTGCGCTCCAAGTCGTCAAAGCCATCAAAGAAGGAGCTCCTTCATTAACCATCGATTACAAGCTTCCGATTGTCACCAAACAAAAAGATGGAACCTACCTCGGAAAAGGCGGCTTGGTCATTGAAGAAGCAATTCAATTTGCGAAAATTTTAGAAGAGAACGGTGTCGACATGATCCATGTTGGACAAGCCAATCACACCGGTAACATGAACGACACTATCCCTGCCATGGGGACAAGAGATTATGGATTCATGGTAGAAGAAGCAAAGAGAATCAAAGAAGTTGTCTCAATCCCAGTCTCTATTGTCGGAAGAGTCTGCACTGCTCAGGCTGCAGAGAGCTTGCTCGAGCAAGGAATTTGCGATATTGTCGCTTTCGGTAGAAGCTTACTCACCGATCCTGATCTAGAAGAGAAAATTGAACAGGGAAGAGAAGATCAGATTCGTCACTGCATCATGTGCAATAAAGGCTGCACCGATATGATTCAAAAAGGTCGTTTTCTCTCTTGTATCCTCAACGCTGAAAATGGATATGAAGCTTCACGCCATATCGAAAAAACTCAAAACCCGAGAACAATCGCTGTTGTCGGCGGTGGTGTGGCAGGCTTAGAAGCTTCCCGTGTCTTAGCCTTAAAAGGTCATCATGTCGACCTCTTTGAAAAGAGCTATCGCTTAGGTGGTCAAATCAATATCGCCAGTGTCCCTCCGAGAAAAGATGAGATGAACCGTATCTTAAGATATTACGAGAATGTCTTAAAAAATTTAGATGTCACAATCCATCTCGGACATGAATTCACCAAAGAAGAGGCGAAGAATTACAAGGATATCATCATCGCAATCGGCGCACATAACCTCGTTCCGCATATCCCTGGAATCGATGGAAAGAATGTTGTCTCCGCTTGGGATGTCTTAGACAACAAAGCAGTCGTCTATGGATCTGTTGCCGTCTGCGGTGGCGGACTTGTCGGTGCTGAGACGGCAGAATTCTTAGCAAACAAAGGCTATGATGTCACGATTGTCGAGATGTTAGATGCGATTGCCAAAGAAGAGAGCAAAACCATTCTTCCCACCATGATGAAAGACTTCCAAGAGCATCATGTGAAGCAGCTTACGAGAACAAAGATCATCGAGATGACTCTTCACGGCCTCCACTGCCAAAGTCTTGACGAGAACAACAATCCTGTTGGAGAAATTGACATTCCTTGTGACACCATCGTAAACGCCTTAGCCTCTCAAAAGAACACCATTGACTTAGAAGGAGTCGAAGGCAATATTCTCTATATCGGTGACTGTGAAGGAGAAAGACCTTCTACCATCGATCACGCGATTAAAACCGCGTATGACACTGCAAATTCTATCAGTTAATTCCAATAAAAAACTGTGGAAAAAGTGGTGTGTAATCGCACACCACTTTTCTTCTTATTGATAGATTGCTTATTCCTATAAACTCATTTATATTAAGTGAATTTACTAAGTCTTTTGCGATAATTATAAATGATAAAAATTTATGATTAAGCACTTGTTGAAAAGAAGCCTTTCTAGCCACCTCTTTTCGAAAAGAGATTCCGATAAACCACATCCATAAAAACATATTTTTCTCTTGTTTCTCTTTCTATTTTGTGGTATTTTATACGTTGCCTATGCCAAGTAGGCTTACCATTGCTCCGCTGGGGATGTCACTTCCTTTATGAGCAAAGGGACAACCAAATCATTTCCAAAGGAGAACAGAGCTCATGAACAAACAATTAGTTCAGCAGATCACTGCGACCCAGATCAGAAACGATATCCCTGATTTCACTACTGGTGATACCGTCAGAGTCATGGTCGTCATCCGTGAAAACAACAAAGAGAGACAGCAGGCCTTCGAGGGTGTCGTCCTCTCTGTCCGCGGCACTGGTGCAAGCAGAACCTTCATCGTCAGAAAGGTTTCCGCTGGTGTCGGTGTTGAAAGAAACTTCTTCGTCAACTCTCCTGTCATCGCTTCGATCAAAGTCCTCAAGCATGCCAAGGTCAGAAGACATAAGATCTACTACCTCAGAAATAGAGCTGGTAAATCTGCTAGATTGGAAGAAGTCGTCATCCGCAAAGAAAAAGCTGCGAAGTAATCTAGCAAAACATCCGTATTCTACTCAATCCTCTTATAGACAAATCATAAAAGTGACAGCCACCCACCGGGTGGCTTTTTTCGTTTTACATTCTCTTTTGATTTTGTTAAATTATAGAAAAAGAGCGCAAAACTATGGAATTAAATCAACTTCGATACCTCTGTATCCATCTGAATAACCTGTCTGGAATCCCTACCCGTATCTATCAAGGCGGAAAACAAATTTTCTATTGCTCCTCGCTTCATTTTCCATCAGATCCTTTTATCAAATACTCAAAAGAAATATTGTGCTGTTCAAATGACTTAGGCTATTACATCACGCCTGAGTTCTCTTATTATGGCATCATCAAACATCAGGACTATGCAATTATCATCGGTCCAACTTCTCAAATCGGCATCACGGATGATGAGCTTAAAGAATACGCTAAAGAGATTCATGTAAACCCGATTGACTACGATCAGTTCATCACTGCTTATCGGAATATCTCCTCAATTTCTTTACCAGATCTTGTTGAAATTCTTATCATCTTCAACTTCTGCATCAACGGAAAAGAAATCTCAACCATTGAAGCGCTCAACTTAAATCTCTCTGAGATCAAAGAAGTAAAGGAATCGTTCCAAAAAGAAGGTTTGACCGAAATTCATCAACAGATTGAAAACGTCATCAAAGAAGGAAACCTCAAAGGAATTGATCACTTTCTTGTCTCTCAATCGAATTTCTACATCAACATGAATTCTGTCAATCAGCTTCGCCAAGCGAAAAACTCCTTTATTGTCAATGCCACGGTTGTCTCAAGAGCAGCGATCGGAAAAGGGTTGGACAAGGAAATGGCTGACACTGTCTTGCGGAATTATCTCAAAAAATGTGAAGATTGCCAGAGCATCAAGAACGTCACTGATCTCCATTCCAAGATGATTCGAGAATTCACAACAAGAATACAAAAAGCTACTCAAAGCAAAGAAAAAAATGAGTTGATTTCAAAAGCAAAAGCCTATATCGATGAGCATTTTGAAAAGAGACTCTCCACCGATGAGATTGCAAAAGAGATGAATGTCAGCAGACCTTATCTCTCCGATCAATTCAAAAAAGCGACTGGGAAAAACATTTCGGAATATATTATGGTGAAGAAGATTGAACATGCCAAAAAAGAATTAGAATTCTTCAACACTGACATTAAAAAGCTCAGTGAAAAACTCAGTTTTTCCTCTCAAAGTCATTTCACTCGAGTGTTTAAAAAGTACACCGGAATTACACCGAGCGAATATCGAGAGCAAGTGTTCTTGAACAAGGTTAAAAAAAGTCTGTCAATATAAAATACTTGACACCACATTGATCACCCTGTATACTAATCAAGTATTTCATTGGAGGTAATTTACCATGGTTAAAATTAGATTAGCGAGAATCGGTCGCGTTCACACCCCGACCTACAGAATTGTTGTCTCTGATTCTAGAAGAATTCCGAATTCTTCTGCCTTAGCTCAGTTAGGTAGCTACGATCCGATCCACGACACTCTTTCCATCAATGAGGAAGAGGCCTTAAAGTGGCTCAACAACGGTGCTATCCCCTCTGACTCTGTCAAGACTCTCCTCACCAAGAAGGGAATCTACAAGAAGTTCGCTGACGCCAAAGTCGCCGCTAAGACAGCAAAGAAAGACTGAGGATATTCTGATGGAAAACGGCACGAACCTCGATCTCACTGAGGACATCCGTTCCCTCATCGAACCGTTAGTCAGCAAACCGGATGCGATTCTCATCAAGAGACTCGATAAAGCGGAAGATTTACATCGCAAAGAGCAGAATTATCTGATCCTCTGCGAAAAAGAAGACCTTGGAAAGCTCATCGGAAGACACGGAGTGATCTCTGATTCTCTCAGAACCATTCTCAATGTCTCCATCAAGAACATGAGAAAGAAGGTCCATCTTCGCTTCGAATCTTTCGAAGAGTATAACGGAGACACCTCGAAGTAAGGTAAAATAGAGGGGACATCATGTCCCCTCTTTCTTTCGGTAACAAGGAGAATACAATGGCAATCAAAAAATTAGGAACAATCGTCAACACGTTCGGATTAAAAGGACAAGTGAAAGTCTCAGTCACCACTTCTCAGCCAGAGGAGCGCTTTAAGGTGGGAAGCAAAGTTCTCATCAAAGGATTGAGCGGAGAAGAGGAAGAATTCATCGTGAAATCTCTGATGATTAAAAATAGCAAGATTGTCATTTTAGGATTTGAAGGTTACGATGATATCAACGACATCGAGTGGATGAAAGAAAGAGAAATCTTCAAGAATGTCCGCGCACCCAAAGGTGCCTATTTCTTCGATGATCTCGTCGGCATGAAAGTCTTCACCGATCAAGGAGAAGAAGTCGGAGAAGTCACCTCTATCACAAAGATGCCCGCAGGGGATTACCTGGTGATTGAGAAGAAGATCTACATTCCCTTCCTCTTAGAGAAGTTTGTTGAATCCGTCGATAAAAAAGAGAAGAAAATTGTCTTGACCGCTTTAGGAACGGAAACCACCAAGTGATGAAGATCAAAATCATGACCTTATTCCCAAACTTCTACGATGCATTTCTAAACTCCTCCATCATCGGAAGAGCAATCAGCAAAGGCCTCGTCGAGTTTGAGTTCATCAATATCAGAGATTATTCTCTAGATAAAAATCACAGAGTCGACGATCATCCGATCGGAGGAGGCGCTGGTTTAATCATGCGCTTAGAACCTCTTGTCGACTGCTTGAGAGCCAACACCAATGATAAGACCCACAAGATCTTAATGGGGCCAAAAGGTCATACCTTCACACAAAAAGATGCAATCCGTCTTTCAAAGATGGATGAGATTTGTCTCATCTGCGGACACTACGAAGGAGTCGACTGCCGCTTTGAAGATTATGTCGATGAAGAGATGAGCATCGGAGACTTTGTCTTAACCGGAGGAGAGATTCCAGCGATGGCCATTGCAGACAGTGTCGTCCGTTTGTTGAAAGGTGCAATCGCTGATGATTCCACCAAAGAAGAATCCTTCAATTCCTCCCTCTTAGAATATCCGCAATACACCTATCCAAAAGAATACGAAGGAAAGAAAATTCCTGAAATTCTCTTCTGTGGAAATCATCAAGTCGTTGAAGAATACCACCGGAAAGAAGCGCTCAGAGAAACTTTCAAGCATCGGCCCGACCTCTTAGAGAGTCTTCTTTACACCAAGAAAGATGTCCAGTATCTAAACGAGATCAAGTCTGGAGAATCCACTCTCTCTGAAAAAGAGAAACAGGCGATTGAAAAAGGAAAAAGATTCACCAAATAATAGGAGTTGCCACCCACGACAGCAACTCCTATTTTTCTATTCAGATTTTTACCACTTCAATGGCAGATTGAACTTCGCATCGACAAGTGTTTGGAAATTTTTCAGCTTTCTTGCCATGATCATGAAGATCGCATAACCTAAGATCGAGATTGCAATCACCTCACCAGCTGCGACAAAGCCAGCGTTTGTCCAGAAGAAAACAAGAGAATAATCCCCAGCGACAAACGAGAACTCCCACGCTAAGAGAAGACCGTTGAAGATAGCCGGAAAGAACGATGCGATCAACATTCTTCTCGAGAGAGAAATACAGACACAAGATAAGAAAGTCGCTAAGGTACCGATCACGATATCAAGCGGTGAACAGAATGCGCTCATCGCCGGAGAATAGATGTTTGCAACGATGCATCCTAATGTTAAGCCGTAAATATAATTCGGATTGAAGAAACAGAGCAGAACCATAAATTCGCTGATTCTGACCTGCAAGTTACCGTACGAAATAAAGAAGAAAGCATAGGTCAGGACTGCGTACAAAGCAGCAACAATCGCATTTCGAGCAATTGACTTCGTATCAAGTTTTAGACAAGCGAAGTACTTCTTGAAGAAACTACTCTTCTCTTCACCAACATTCATCTCTTCGTTTTTCATGAAAAAAGCCCCCTGTTAATATTTTACGAGGGGTATCATGGGTAGACCCTCGCGATAGCTCTACTACAATACCATACTCCTTACAAAAATTGCAAAGAAATTTTATCAAAGCGTTTAGAAAATCATCGTTCTATTTATTAAAAATATAGCAAGAAAAAATAGAGATAGCACTAAAAATAGCGCTATCTCTATTTACCAATTTATTCGATTGAATTAAAGAAGCTTCTCGAATAAAGCTTTGACCTGAGCGTGATCTGCTTCTCTGGGATTTCCAGGATAGCAAGCGTCCTTCAAGGCATCAGAAGCTAAGGAGTCGAGATCTTCTCTTCTCATCTCTTCGCAGCGAGTCGGAATACCGACATCGACAGAGAGCTGTTTGACAGCATCGATTGCTGCTTTGCGGTATTCTTCCTGAGACATCGTATCGACACCTTTGACACCCATGACACGAGCGATCTCACGGTACTTCTCACCGCTGACAGGGGCGTTGAACTCCATAGCGATCGGTAAGAGCATCGCACAGGCTTTCCCGTGAGGGACATCATAATAAGCGGAGAGTGTATGAGCCATGGCGTGATCGATACCTAAACCGACATTGGAGAATCCCATACCGGCGATGTACTGACCTAAAGCCATCTCTTCTCTTCCCTTAGGATCGTTGTTGACTGCAGCGCGGAGGTTGTTAGCGATGATCTCAATGGCTTTGATGTGGAACATATCAGACATTTCCCAAGCGCCTCTGGTGATGTAGCCTTCAATCGCGTGGGTTAGAGCATCCATACCGGTAAACGCCGTTAAGGACTTAGGCATAGAGGCCATCATATCAGGATCGACAAAGGCGACAACAGGCATATCATGAGGGTCAACACAGACGAATTTTCTCTTCTTTTCAACATCGGTGATAACGTAGTTGATGGTGACTTCAGCAGCAGTTCCGGCAGTGGTCGGAATCGCGAAGATCGGAAGGCAGGGCTTCTTGGTGACAATTGCACCTTCTAAGGAACGAACATCTTCATGCTCCGGGTTGGTGATGATGATACCGATTGCTTTCGCAGTATCCATCGAAGAACCACCGCCGATCGCGATGATGAAATCTGCGCCAGATTCCTTGCAGACCTCTACGCCATGCCTGACGTTTTCAATGGTAGGATTCGGCTTGATATCGGTGTATAACTCATAAGCGATCTTTGCCTGATCAAGAAGATCGGTGACTTTCTTCGTGACACCAAATTTGACCAAGGAAGCATCGGAGCAAACCAAAGCTTTCTTGAAACCTCTCATCTCGACTTCACTGACAATGCTTCCAATCGCGCCATGTCCGTGATAGGAAGTCTCATTCAACATAAATCTGTTAGCCATTTCACTAACTCCTTTCTGCAACATTATAAGTAGAAAACGCAAGAAAAGGAAAGAGAAAATTGTTCTAATTCTATGCACATTCGTTCAAAGAAAGAAAAAATCCATCCGTGAATCTTATAAAAAATCAACGGATGGATCAACACATAATCGAAGTGAGATCAGAACTTCATTCTTCCTCGCATCATAGGATTGTTCATCATCTTCATCTGACCTTTCATCTTCTCAAAAGAATCAAGGAGCATAGTGACATCTTTCGGAGTGGTTCCGCTACCCTTAGCGATACGGATCTTGCGGGAAGTCTTGATCATCTCCGGTTTCTTTCTCTCTTGGCGTGTCATGGAAGAGATGATGACCTCAGTCTTTTTTAACATCGCCTGAGCTTGATCAAGCTGGTCATCAGAGACTTTCGGAGCGTTTGGAACAAGACCCATGATTTTTTTCAGAGGTCCTAATTTGTTCATCTGTTTCATCAAGGAAAGCATATCGGTAAGATCAAACTGTCCTTGCATGAGACGGCGAGATGTCTTCTCCGCTTGCTTCTCATCGATTTTCTCTTGAATCTGTTCGACAAGAGAGACGATATCTCCCATGCCTAAGATACGATCGGCCATGCGATCAGGATGGAAGTTCTCTAAATCATCAATCTTCTCACCGACACCGACATATTTGATGGGGATACCGGTCAGCT
>JALFLX010000111.1 GCA_022774485.1 Bacilli bacterium | reverse complement strand
TGGAAGAAATAACAGAGAGGAAACAAGCTCTCGTGCGCTAAGAAATACCGCTCTCCTCTTTGAATCCCGACAATGGTGAAAGAACCTTCAAGAAACTTATTTTGAAACACCTCCCCCACGGGAGAAGAACCAGTCAACGCCAAAGAATAAAGAGTTTCTTCTATCGCATCTGTTTCTCTTTGAAAAAGCTCTTTCGCTAACGCTTCTGAGATGACTATCTCATCGATTGTGACTGGTTCTCTTCCATAGCATAACTGATCTTTTTGCAGTGTTTGAAAAGTGATGCCGGTGTTTGAAGCGGAGGAGAGAAGATCGGCTTTTAACACGTGAGGAGACACTTCGATCACAGAGGATTGAAAGCTTCCAAAATCGACATCGCTGAAGCAGTTCTCATCTTGAATCATGTTCAACTCATCTTTGTATTTGGAGAAGAAAAACGGCTTTGTGAACCCTGAAATCAACCCGTTTGCCGTCTGGGTGTAGACTGGAGTGGAATATTCGACATGAGAGATGATATCCGAATTTTCTTTTCTCATCTTTTCCACATCAGCATAAGAAACTCTTTTTTGATAGGAAGTGTAGATGCTGACTCGATTGTGTGTCTTGGAATCTTTTTCTTGGTAATAGGGTTCTTCTTTTCTCAAAGCTACGGTGTAGGAATCAAAACGAGGGTCTTTTAAAAAAGAAGCGAGAAAAGAAGCGTTGTGATCTGGGAAAAGGCGCAGGATACGCTCATGATACAAAGTCCAGGGGACTTTACTCTCATCGCCGATTTCTAAGGATTGAAAATGAAGTACTTTAGAGACAAAAAATGTCGGAAAGTCTCTGTTTGTTGTGATGATTTTAGCTTGTTCTCCAAGAAACACTTTTTTGATTGGAAATGAATATTCACATTCATAAGACCAGTCTGTCCGATACGTCTTGAAGTATAAAGAACAGTTTTGATTGATTAAACTAGTGTTGATCTGATTCACAATCTTTTGAATCTCCATACTCGATTGATAGCCGTTTAGAAGCTGGAACATCACTTTCAAAATATCTTCGCTAAGAAGCAAAGCGACATCCTCTTCTTGGAAAGAAGAATCCATTTCTAATCCTTCTTCTTCAAAAAGAGAGGCGCTTAAGAATGATTGAAGCGAGAGCTTTTTCACTCTCACGCTTTGGCTTTGATACAAGATTGAAATTCCTTGCGATTTTAAAATTTCATCAATCGGAGTGATGAAGTATTCCCCTGTGGCGATAATATCCTCTGGAAACGACTCGACAAGAGAATCATAGACTTCTTTTTTTGCTTCTTTTCTCTCTTGATAGATTCCATCCTCAGAAGAGGAGAGAACCATACAATCCGACTCCATATAAGAAGAGAGAGAAGCAATCAAAGAATTGGAAATGTTCATCGAAAGTTCAAAGGAAAATGAGATTGCAAAGAGAGAAATAATAAACGAAAACAATGTGAGAAGCGTGAAGCGAAGATGACTTTTTAGATACATCAAAGATGAACGAAACATCGTTTGAAATGGCACTTTCTTTCTAAGCGGCATGTTGACAAGGGATGCTTTGTGATACTCCTTCCCTTGCTTTGCAAGCTTAAGTCTTCCATCTATCAAAGTGAGAACATTTGCTTCTTCGGGGAGATTTTCAATCTCGTGAGTGATGTAGATGACAAGTCGTTTTTCACTTTCCCTTAAAAGTAATTTTTCAACTTCTGCTCGATAGTTCTCATTAAGAGAAGCGACAGGCTCATCTAATAGAAGAATCGGAGTGTCTTTCAGTAGGCCTCTGACAAGAGATGCTCTTTTTTTCTCCCCTCCTGATAAGTCCTGAAATGTCATTTTTTTCTTGTTTTTTAATCCGACTGACGAGAGAAGAGAATCAATCTTCCTCTGCTTCTCATCTTGAGAAAGAGATTGAATATCTAAGATTTTCATCAGATTCTCCTCAAGGGTCTCTTCTTCTTTAGAGCAGAAATCCTGAAAGACAAAAGAGATTTTGCTGTAGCGATAATCTTCCTTTTCTTTTTCTGTCATTGAGGATAGTTCTTTTGAGAATACCTTAACACTTCCTTCATAGTCTTCTTCCATTCCACCCAAAATGGTGAGCAGTGTTGTCTTTCCACTTCCGCTTTTTCCTTCAATGACATATAGCCCTCTCTCTTGAAACACAAAAGAGATTCCTTTCAACACCTCATGCTCCCCGAATCTTTTCTTCAGCTCTTGAATCTCTATCATCAGTCTTCCCCCTCTAGTTCTTTTTTGATGTTCTCTTGTTTGATTCGCCGAAGGGGAAGAGAAGAAGACATGACACAAATCACCATCGAAAGGAAAGAGAGCAGGAAAAGAGGTTTGATCTTAATCCCATGGAAGAAAACGGGGAACGAGTTCATCTTCAAAAGAAAATTGCAGAGAATCATCAAGGTGAAAATAAAGAAAAGAAGAAGAATCAAAGTCAAAAAGAAGAAAGAAAAGGAAAGAGCAAGCACTAACATCCGCTTTCCTTTTTTCTTATCTTGATAAAGAGAGAGAAGGGCAAAGAATCTCATGTTCTCATCATAGAGAGAGGAAATAGAAAGATATTCAAACAAAAATGCGCAGAACAGATTGAGAGCCAAAAACAGATCGACCACTTTCAGTAGAGTATCCAACATCTCAGAAGAAGTCGATAAAACTTCTAAATCGGAAGAAGTGAGAATCATCCCCTTTACCTGATCACAGCGCTCTTTCAAAGAAACCGGTTCTTTTTCAAAGAGCAAAAGAGAGTGTGAGAGAAAATCTTCTGACTCGTAAGAAGGATGAAAAAAATCACCCAATGACATCTTGATACCCTCTGCTTTTGAAATGCGAGGTAAAGCAGTCTCACAAAGAGATTCCAACACTTCATGATAGGGATAATACACACAAGAGCTGTTGAGAAAAGAAGATTCCCTGCTGATCCCGACAATTTGAAAAGAATAGGATAGAGAAAGAAGTTCCATTTCTTTTACATCAGAGGGAGAAAAAAGGACACTGTGATGAAAAGATATCACTTTTCCAAGAGCATCCTCTTCCTGTAAAGAGAAAGAATCTAAAAAATTTGCATTCACTATTACTTCAGAAGAAGTGACTGCTTTTCTTCCTCGTTTCAGCTTGATTTGCTCCTGAGAGATAACTGGCAAGAAAGAGACACTATTCTCTTTCCCTACAAAAGAAATTTCAAGAAGAGAAGGCAGAAAATATTCTAATGAATAATATGAATTTGAAATCCCTACAAGAGCTAGTTCTGAAGAAGTTGGAATTTTCTCTTTCTTCAATGTGAGATGGCCAGAAGTTGCCACCTCTTCTCTCTTTTGAATCTTGACGGTGTGATATCCGTATCGAGTTTCTAAAATAGTCTCTAGAAATGGTTTCGCATCGGTTTTTAGTGCGAAGGAAAAATAGAAAAACAGCAAATCTATCGCCAAGAAAAGCGCGCTTAAGAAGTACCTTGTCTTCCGTCTCTTTAGAAACTTGTTCTGTAGAGAAAGCGCTGTTGAAAATGAAAGACAACCCTTGTTTTCTTCTTTCGGTTTTTTCTGGTGTAATCGACTTATTTTATTGACTTTCTTCTGGAATAATTTTCCGTTTTTCAACTCTAGAATCGCATCTCCATACGGCGTGATAGTCTTCTCATCATGCGTGACGACAATGAGAATCATCTCTTTCGATAACTCTTTTAAAAGAGTGTAAATCTCTTTGGAATTAGTCTCATCAAGCTGGCCGGTCGGCTCATCTAAAAGAAGGACCGTGCTTTTTTGGACCAAGGCTCTTGCAATAGACACACGCATGCTCTCTCCACCCGAGAGTGTCTTTGGCATCCTCTCTTCAAAACCGGATAAATTGACACGAGAAAGAGCTTCTTTCACACTCTCTTCCTCTTCTTTTTCTTTCTTTCCTTGAAAAGATAACGGAAGAAGAATGTTCTCTTTCACGTTTAAATAATCGATGAGAAGCGGAGACTGAAACACTTGTGTGATCACTTCATCTTCTATCTCAATCTTTCCCTTATTCGGAGTCAAAACGCCTTGAAGAAGAGAAAGAAAGGTTGTCTTCCCCTCCCCACTTCTTCCAAGAATCACATAAAACCCATCCCGTTGAAACGAGTAGGAAAGATTGTCGATAATGTTTTTTTCGCCGAACGAAAATGAAATATGAGAGATGTTGACCATCTCTCATTATTGGGTCAGATCAGCGTTCTTTTTTCGCTAACTGAATCGCATTTAACAATAGGCAGTATGAAGTGAGACTTCCGACTCCACCAGGAACTGGAGTATAAGCTTTTAAGGAGCCTTCTTCTGGCGTGAATCCCAAATCTCCGCTTCCCTTGATAAAGCCACAGTCGATAATCACTTTATTCTCATCAAGGAGCTTTGAATCAATCAATCCGATTTTTCCGCTGGCAAGGACTAAAATATCCGCTGTTTTAACAAAAGCGTCGAGCTTATCTTTCGGAGTGTGGGAGTGAAGGATTGTCACATTCGCATTGCGCTTCAAAAGATATTGAGCGCAAGGGAAGCCGACAGAGAGAGAACGTCCGATCACAACAGCGTTTTTCCCTTCTAATTCAACTTGGTAATATTCTAAGATCTCTTTGACAGATCTCGCGGTGGCAGGAAGATAAGAGATATCAGCCGAAGCGAGTTTTCCCATGTTCTCAATCGTGAGCATATCAGGATCAAAGCGAGCAGGAATCTTTTGAATGAAGTGTTCTTCATGAATCATCGGTCTAGCTAACAGCACAAAGGATTCTTTGCTGTTTGTGACAAAGTTATCGAGGTTCTCTTCTAGACTTTTCTCATGAGAATAGTAATCCTCTCGGTATGGAACTTGAAAAGAGTCGAGCATTTTTTTGATGCTTCTTAAATACGACTGGCAATCTTCTCTCTCTTTTTCAGAGTAGAGATAGAAAGAGATCGGATGATATCTGAGCTCTTCTTGTATTCTTTCTTTCAAGAGTTCTCGAATCGGTTTTCCTAAAAGAAGTTCCATGTTCCACCTACATTTTCTTAGAGGCAGGGACTTTTGGAAGGCCAGGCATTGTGAAGACATCGCCAGTGAGAGGAACGATGAAACGAGCGCCGGTGAAAAGGCGAAGTTTCTTCACATGTATGGTATGCTTAGGGACATTGAGAAGATGAGCATCATCCGAAAGAGAATTAGGGACTTTGCTCATACAGACAGAGAAGTTCTGATATCCTTGTTTCTGATAGCCTTCAATCTCCTGAAGGATGCCATCATCATATTCCACTGAATCCGCACCGTAGATTTTCTCGCTGATCTTTTCAATCTTCTCAGGAATAGAGTATTTCTCCGTCACAATCGGAGCGAATTCAGAGGGAGTAGATTCGAGAATATCTAAAGCTTTCTCTGCTAGAGCAAGAGCGCCCTTTGGTCCATCCTGATAGCTGGAGTTATAAGCGAAAGGAATTCCTCTCTCATTGAGAAGCTTTTCTAAGGCGAGAGTCTCAGAAGGATCATCCTGAGAGAAATGGTTGATTGAAACTAGACAAGGAACGTGATAGAGAGAGACATTTCTCACGTGCTTCTCAAGATTTTTAAATCCATCAACCATCGCTTCAACATTTGGAATAGAGAGATCTTCAAATTTTACACCACCGTGAAGCTTTAAGGCTCTAATAGAGCAGACCATCACGATCAAATCCGGATGGAAGCCAGCCAAAGGAGAGACAATATCGAGGTATTTTTCCATACCTAAATCAGAGCCGAAGCCCGCTTCAGTGACAACATAATCAGAGAGCTTTAATCCTAAATCAGTCGCAATCACGGTGTTTGTTCCATGAGCGATATTGGCGAAAGGTCCGCCGTGAACAAGGGCAGGAGTGTGATATTTTGTCTGAACTAAATTCGGATTCAAAGCGTTCTCGATGAGTTTCTTACAGGCATTTCTCACCTGTAGCTCCCTTGCGAAGATAGGAGTACCATCCTTTCGATAAGCGACAGTGATATCTTCGATACGGTCTAAGAAATCCTCTAAATTCTTTGCTAAACAGAAAATTGCCATAATCTCACAAGCGGCAGTGATGACAAAGCTCGAGTGATGCGGGATTCCTTTCTTATCGTTTTGGCTGACTGTGATATCTCTGAGGCTTCTATCATTCATATCCATCGCGTGAGGGAAGACGATGCGGTCAGGATCGACATCGATGGTGTTCTGATAAAGCTCGTTTTCAATCAAAGCGGCGATGAGGTTATTGACAGTGGTGATCGCGTGAAGATCTCCGTTAAAGTGAAGATTGATATCATCTTCCGGATAGAGTGTGGATTCTCCACCACCTGCTCCTCCGCCTTTCACGCCGAAAACCGGGCCTAAGCTCGGCTCACGGAGACAGGCTAAAGCGTTTTTCTTCAAAAGTGCTAACCCATCTGCTAAAGAAATCGCAGTAGTTGTCTTTCCCTCGCCTGCTTTGGTCGGAGTGATAGCAGTGCAGAGAATCAGTTTTCCTTTGCGAGGAAGATTTTCCGGAATTGTCTTTAGCTCGATTTTTGCTTTTTCTCTTCCGTAAGCAATCAGCTGCTCTTCTTTTAATCCTAACTTCTCGGCAATCGGTTTAATATCGTACTCATGCATATTCCTTTTCTCCTTTCTTATTCAATTTCTCTTCGAGATAAGAGAGTATTTCTTCTTTCGTCCCTTCTTTCACTCCTTCAAACTGGTGTTTGAGGAATGTCCTCTGTTTCTTCGCATACTGATGCGTGTGAATCTTGATCTCTTCTTTTACGCTGTCGTCAATTTCTCTTCCCTCTTCCATCGCCCGCAAGATTTCATCGTAACCGATACAGTGAAAGGGGCGTAAAGTAGAGGGGTATTTTTTTAGAAGAGATTCGACTTCTGAGACAAAGCCTTCTTCGAACATCTTATCGATACGATCATCGATTTTTTTGTTTCCTAATTCTTTGTCGATTTTCACTTTGAGAAATTCGACAGGATAGAGCGGTTTTCCATCATTTTCTTTTAAGATATCCGCTCTCTCTTTTCCGTGATCGAGAAGAGTCAAGGCGCGGATGACTCGTCGAGGATTCTGAATATCAATCGCTGCATAGGTACTTTCACTCTTCTCTTTAAGAAGTTTTTGCATCTCTTCTAAACTCATAGCAAGATAAGGATTCTCTTCTTGAGATTCATCTTCAAAGACGTAGTTGAATAAGAGCGCTTTGACATAGAGAAAATTTCCGCCGACAACAAGAATGTCTTTCCCTTCTTGTAAATAACGTTCGAGAAGCGGTCTGCACTCCTGTTGGAAAAGATAGACAGACATCTCATGATCTGGCTCATATTCATCGGTGAAATAGAAATCCAAACCTTCAATCTCTTCCGCCTTCGGTTTATCAGTTCCAATCTGCATCATCTTAAAGCATTGAAAAGCATCGGCAGAGATGACAGGGAGATGATATTTTTTTGCAAGAGAGATAGCGATGCTAGTCTTTCCGCTCGCGGTTTGTCCTAAGATACAGTAAATCAAAATCCAGTCCTCCGGAACAATTTCTCGATATCTTCTTTTGTCACCTTGATCAAAGTCGGCCTGCCGTGAGGGCAGTTTGCCGGATTCTTGCACTTTGCCAAATCTCTGATCAGAGCCTCCATCTCCAGAAGCGAAAGCTTCTGATTGGCCTTTAATGACATCTTGCAGGCGATATTGGCGATGGTGAGATGGAGCAGAGAGAGAGGATTGACATGCTCATCGTTAAGGCACTGATGGACACAGTCACTGATGTATGTCTCTCTGTTTTTATCGTTGAGAAAAGAGGGAATTTCCACCGCTTTGACAACCCCTTCTCCAAAGGGTTCCAAAACAATTCCAACACCCTCTAAGGTGTGGAGGTGTTCCTCGTCTAGATTTGTTCTCTCCTTCGGAGTGAGCTCTAAGGTCAACGGGAAAAGAGGGACATCTCTGCTCTTGATCTGAGCGAAAAGACATTCCGTTTTCTCGAAGTTAATTCTCTCCTCAGCAGCGTGCTGATCGATGAGATAGAAACAAGCATCACCCTCACAGATGATATAAGTATCTAACACTTGACCAAGAGGATGCATCTCCGGAAGTTTATGGGAATAACCCTCGTTTCGAAAGACACTGGCATAGTAATCATCCGGAGAATAATTCACCATCGGAACTTGTTGTACACGCTCTCTGACCGCCGGAATGGTTTCGTTTGAAGAATACATTGCTTTCGACTCATATCCCTCTTCAAAAGGAATGGAATCTTGGAAGAGAACACCGCTATTTTCAGACGGTGGAAGCAAAGGATCTTGTTCTTTATTTTGAACTTCTCTCTCTTCTTCTTTCAAATCTTCCACATCAAAAGGAGTGAGCATGTCATTCGCTTTGGGGTCTTCTGCCATTTGATAAATCGGTTTTTTCTGAGAAAGAGTAAGTGAAATCTGTTCTTTGAGATCTCTACCGATATCATCCTCTAAAGAGATTCTCACTTCTTTTTTGGTGGGATGAACATTGACA
>JALFLX010000123.1 GCA_022774485.1 Bacilli bacterium | reverse complement strand
AGTGGATGATAAGACCTATGAGATTGATATCGAATACCCTGTGGTTGGGGTTTGGCCTAGCCATCGTAAGCCAAACATCAAAGTCGATTCCACGACAGCAGTCATGCTCTTCTTCTCACCACTCTCTCATCGAAACGCACCGTTTTTACCATTCCACTTCCATATCCCATCCCCTGATATGCTCTAAAATTAAAACAACTCTCTCCATAAAAGAAAGAGTTGTTTTTTCTTTTTACAATGTTCCTAAGGCAGCTAACACTTTATCAGGATACGAGACTCCATCCCCTTGTTGTAAAAGGAAAGCATTGTCTTTGATATTCTCACTGATCATGTAATTCTCCTGGAAAGAAGGTTTGAACTTACTCTTGACGGAGCTTATCTCACCTTTTAAGTCCGTGTAATCTCCTTCGTAGGTACTGCCGCCTTTCATATTCAAAATCGGTAAGCGGTAAGAGGAAAGGACATCATAATCATCAAGAGAATATTCGTAATGAGTCAAGGGATCATTCACTTTTGATTTATAGCAGAGAATCAATCCAGCATCATGTTCTTGATAATGTTCGTTGAGCTTTTGAAACAGCGCTTTTGCTTCCTGTAAAGAAGTGGTGTTCATCAAGGCAGTGGTGTACATATCAGCAAGTCCCGTGTTATTCAGATAAACTGACACTTGGTCAAAGAAAGTTTCAGAATATCCGGTCATCGGGTTGATGATATGATTTCTTCGTTTGAAGAGACCATCTTCAAATTCATAGAAATACTGCTGGTAGTATCCAGAGGTGGAAAGATTGAACTCCGTGTCGTTGCTGATACCGACTTCTGAGGTGTTGTATGCGTGATTGAGAAGACCCATGGATTCATAATAGATCGGATTGTTGTAACGGATTTTCCATGCTTTTCCATCCGGTCTTGTACCGATGACTTTAATTGAACTGAAGCCAGAATTAATCAATAGGGTGACATCCGGATATTCTTCTTTCAATTCATCAAGAATCCATTCTGTCGCAAAGCCTTTGGCGTTTCCGCCTAAGGAGATTTGAACAGGAATATTGTTATCTCCTTCAAATCTGTGAAAGGTGATAGAGGAAGTTTTGTCATCGAAGGTTAGCATGTTATTCATCTCATCAACAGTCTTTGGTGTAGAATCCACCAATGTTTCAATTCTCTCTTTCTGCGCTTCAGAGAAAGAGGAGAAGACAAGATCTGATGAATCCATAAACGCCATGTCTAATGCAGTGACTCTCCCTTCATCAGAGTGGATCTCATCTAATTTTTCTTCATAAACAGAGTTCAAATTTCCTAAGAACATATTGAACTTTCCCTCGCTTGCAAGAGAAAATTCATAGCTTTCTTTTAAGAGATTGTAGAGGAATGGTTCCACCTGAACCGGCAGTTCACTACCATACGAAGCGTTTAGAACTTTGAGATTGCTGATAGTAGTTCCCTCGATTGCATTCTCATCAGAGAAGTACTGATAATTGTAATGACGATCGCTTAACGCGTGAGCATAGAGAAAGAAGTCTGTGATTTTCTTTTCAATATCTGCAGCAATTTCATCCGTTTGTGCATTCTTTAAAAGATAAAGTGTACCAGAAATAGAGGTGTTAAATGCGGAGACAAAATCTGCACCTAACACTCTGATTTTCCCAGCTCCTGCATAGATTCGCTCTGTCAGATTAATCGCACGGGGAACGTATTCTCCTTTTTTTCCACTACCAATGTCACAGGAAGTTAAAAGGAGAGGAACAAACGATAATAAAGGTAATAGTAATTTGTGTTTCATAAAAAGAAATAAGAAGGATACGCCCAAGTGGGCGTATCCTGTGTTTAGTTAGAATTTTAATGCGGAGAGGGAGAGAACAAGGCCGGCTAAGACAAGGAGAAGAAGTGGAAGCCCACGGAAACCTTTCATCGCATCATCGCTATCAACTCTATCGTAGAGAGGAGCGATGACATAGGTAGAAAGGAGGAATCCAAACGGAAGTCCGAGCATCAATCCGACAAGTTTTAAATTGCTCATATCAGCAGCGAAGAAGAGAGAGGCAGCAATCGCTAAGAGGGCAGAGTTGATGGTCACAGAGACAAACTGATGAGAGAGATCCTGACGGATTTCCTCAGGGAACACCTTTAAAAGAAGATAGAATCCACCGGTGATTAGAACCATGAGAAGAACAAGGATTAAGAAGGAGAGGTATTGGAAGATATCGAAGTTCTTTCCTAAGGCTCTTAAGCCGATAGCTGCACCTCCTAGGATAACAGCTTCAACAAGGAATAAGACGAAGAGAATCCAGCTGTGTTTTTTCCATCTGAGCTCTTTTGCATCTTTGATACCT
>JALFLX010000096.1 GCA_022774485.1 Bacilli bacterium | reverse complement strand
GGTGGATTCAGCGCCTATAGCGGTGTTTAATCTTGTGTATCTGAGGGAGCCTAATATTAGGTTTCCTTTGTAATATTTGTTTATCTTCAACATTGCTGATTATCTCGATTGAAAGGAGTAATTGAAAGGACATAATTTCGTTGCAGGGGGAATAATATTCGCTTAATTGTTGTGGAGCGAGATTATTAGAAAGAATGTTTTATCCCGGATACATTGATATGTATTTCATCCCCGGGCACAACAGCAAAAGAAAGGAAATGAATCGGATGAAGCACGTTATGAAATGAAACACAAATCATTAAAACTTTTTGCAATCGCAGCAATGGCATGTATGACATTTGGCGCTTTAGCTTCTTGCGGAGGTGAGAGCGCTCCTGAGTCAACACCTGTCTCTGATGTTACGGAAGATGTCGGATTGACAATCTCTGAGACTACACTCTCTGTCAGTATCAACAAACAAAAGACATTGACAGCCACTACCAAAGATGATTCCAAATATTTATTTACATGGAAAACGAGCGATGAAGAAATCGCCACGGTCAGCAAAGGCGTTGTCACCGGTGTGAAAGAAGGTACTTGTACCATCACAGTCAGCGTGAAAAAGAAAGGTACTGTCAAGACCTTAGATTCCAAGACTTGTGAAGTCACTGTTATCAACCGTGTTTTAACCTTAGACCAGAAAGAATTGACCATCTCTTTAAGCGAGAGTAGCACCGCGACACTTCACGCGACTGTCACTGATAACGCTCCGATCACTTGGTCCTCTTCTGATGAGACGATCGCTACTGTTGCAAACGGTGTTGTCACCGGATTAAAATCCGGAACTTGTACCATCACTGCGACCAGTGAGGATTTATCCGAGTCTTGCCTTGTCACTGTCTATAGCAACTATTTCTCTTTACCGAAGACTGAAATCTTAGCTGTCGGTTCTCGCAAAGCTTTAGAAGTCACCGGAAAGAAGAGTGATGATGCCTTGTTCACTAGCTCTGATTCTTCTATTGTTTCTATCGAAGGAGATGAAGTGGTCGCTTTGAAGACTGGTATGGCAGTTGTCACCTTGAAATCAGAAGCGGATCAAATTGAAGCTTCTTGTGTTGTCATGGTCAAGGGAACTGGCGAAGAAGTCGCAGAACTTCCCACTGGAAAGAAATCCGATGCAGTTAACAACCCTGGAAATTGGTATTACTTATGTGAATCCCCTATTGTCACAGTCAGTGCTATTCCGAATATCGATAACGGATTGATCCACGCTGATGTCACTCATGTCGGAAAAGAAGACGGAACAATCGCTGGTCCTAACATGTTCTACCTCCGCTATCAACCTGATGCGACTGGAGATATGATTTACGATGTCACTTTCTATCTTTATTCTAGCAACAATACTCTTCTCTCTATCAACGGCGGTGCTGATACAGAATATGAAGCTGGGTTGAATATCATCAAAGAAGAGAACCTTATCTCTAAGGCACCCAGTGAAGGTGCTCCTTATCAAATCAAGTTCAAAGCCGTTTCTGACTACTACATCATCCCAGTCTTCACAAAGATTGGTGAGGTTGAGAAGATGTCTCTCTCTGAGAGTGAAATCGAACTTGATCTTTATGGAACTACAACCCACACCTTGACTGCCACTGTCCCTGGTGTCGAAGATGCTGTCTGCGAATGGGCTTCTTCCGATGAAACTGTCGCTACTGTCGAAGCCGGTGTTGTCACTGCTTTGAAGGAAGGAACATGCACCATCACCGCTTCCTACGGAGATGAATCCGCTTCTTGCGTTGTCACTGTCATCAATTCGGAAGCTAACAAACTTACCATCTCTGCGACAGAAGCTTCGATCGATTTAAACGCTGGTGGAACCTATACATTGACTGCTTCTAAACCCAATGTTGAGGTCTCTTCTATCACTTGGTCCTCTTCCGATGAGACGATCGCTACTGTCGAGGGCGGTGTTGTCACTGGCCACAAGAGAGGAACTGCGACAATCGATGCTGTTTACGGAGAAGAGACTGTCTCTTGTGTTGTCACTGTCAGCAACAGCGCGGATGTTGAATTGCCTGGCGAAGGAAAAAATAGTGTTGTTGCTGGTGATCCTGGCAAGTGGTATTACCTCTATGAGTCTTCTCAGGCGAAAGGCTCTACTCCGTTAAGAAATGAAGCAGAGAACAAGATCTTTGTCAATTTGAGCGCTATTGGAACTTCAGGTAAGAACTTTGCTTATTTGAGATATCAGCCTTCCACTCAGGGAACCTATACAGTCACCTTAAACATTGACTTCAAATATAATGGAACTGAAGAAGAGGGAGCAACTCATATTCTTGAAATCAAGGGTGGTACTTCTTCCAACGCTACTTCTGAAGCTGTTGTCAATGGAACCAATACCATCACTTACACCTTCACTACCGACAACAAAACTCCGTTCCAAATCAAATTCAAGACAACTGGCAGTTTTGAAATTGAGCCGACATTCACACTTCAGGCATAATTTCACGAGGCGATCGATGAAAAAGCAATTTAACTTGACCTGTTACAAAACAACAGGTTTCTACTTCTTTGTTGTTTCCGTTGTCATGTTAATTGCTGCGATGATTCTCTATAAGACTCAATTTGTTGGAACACTGGCTGAATACCACAATCCCATGGTCTATGTCCCTGGGATTGTCGGTATTGTCGCATCTCTCGCTCTGTTGGCTTTCAAGCCGACAGCGAGATATGCCGGCCTTGCTCTTTGGGCTTGTTCCCTTGTCACGTTTTTGATGTTTGTCCTTGCGATTTACATGTATTTTACAGGCGTGTTTTATAGCGGAATCAGCAGCGAAGCATTTAAGCTGATTGATAAAGGTGTCCTTTCTAGCACCATTCTCTTCTTGCTTTCATTAATCTTAAGCAATGTCGCGATGTGGTTGAAGCAAGTGAAAGAATAAGGGGGCGGATATGTTAAAAAAGATACAAACTATTTCCAAAATCTGCACAAACGTTTTCGGCGTTCTTTTGGGTGTCACTTTGGCGGGAAGTCAAATTCTTCTCGACAATGCCGGTAATATCACTGCCTTTTTAGGTCAGTCCAGCCAAGAGAAAATCGAGAATCCTGATGCGGAAGATGAAGATACTCTTTATTACACTTCTGATTTTGAGAGTATCGAAGAGCTGAAAGAAAACGCGATGAACCTCACTTCTAAAGTGACGGAAGAAGGCTCTGTCTTATTGAAAAATAAGAACAATGCCCTCCCGCTTACAAAAGGGGCAAAGGTGAACCTTTATTCGAGTAGCTCTGTCAATTACATTTACTCTGGTGGCGGATCCTCTTTTGCAAAAAAGTCTGATTTCATCCCGTTGAAAGATGGATTAGAAGAATCCGGATTTATTGTCAATTCGGATCTTTGGTCTTGGTATCAGACAAACACACAATATTTCGGTGATCATACCACGAACACTAGTTCAGATGCTGCGAAATACACCATCAATGATGCGAAGTGGAGTGAGATTACTACCGATAAGAAAAACGATGCTGCAGAAGCTGGAATCTTTGTCCTTTCTCGTTATGGAACCGAAGCGACTGATCTTACTGCAGTAGGTGGTTCTAAGACCGATTACAGCAACGGAAATTACTTAGAGTTATCTCCGAAAGAAATCGATGTTTTAAAAAATTTGAAGCAGTTAAAAGCATCTGGAAAGATTCAGAAAATCATTGTTCTTCTCAACTCTGTCAATCCGGTTCAAGCCGAATATATCGATGATCCTGAATATGATATCGATGCAGTTCTTTGGGTCGGCGAAGGTGGAACTTCGACGACGTTAGGAATTGGAAAAATTCTCTCCGGTGAAGTGAATCCTTCCGGAAAATTAACTGACACTTATTATAAGAAACATTGCTACAATCCAATCTACGCTAACTTCGGAAGCTATGATAACCTCGGTCCTGTTGTCTCTAGTGCAAATGGTGGAAAATCAAATCGTTACGTTGTCTATCAAGAGGGCATCTATTCAGGTTATCGTTATACAGAGACCCGTTACGAAGATATCGTTTTGAATACTCCAAATGCAGGTTCTTTCTCTTATGATGATGTTGTCTCTTATCCTTTTGGATTCGGACTCAGTTACAGCACCTTTGATTATTCTGATATGAATGTCAGTTACAATGAATTGGATGACAGCTATCAAGTTTCTATCAAGGTTACCAATACTGGCTCTGTCAAAGGAAAAGAGAGTGTTCAGATCTATGCACAGCAACCTTACACTCAGTATGATATCGATAATCACATTGAGAAATCTGCTGTTGATTTTGTCGGGTACGGAAAAACGAAAATGTTGAATCCTGGCGATTCAGAGACCCTTTTTATCACTGTCGATGGAAGATGGCTCACCAGCTATGATTCTTATCGTGCAAAAACATATATTCAAGATCAGGGAACCTATTATCTCACCGCTGGTAAAAACGCACATGATGCTTGCGATAATATTCTTGCTGCGAAGAATAACAAAGGTATTTCTGTTTCGACTGATAAGATGTCAAGCTCTGGAAATGCTTCTCTTGTCTACTCCTTTGAAAAACAATTTGATGATAAGAAGTATTCTCACTCTAAAGTGACTGGAAAAGAAATCACCAATCAGTTCGATAATGCGGATTTGAATCTCTATCAGAATCGCGGTGAGAATTCTGTCACTTATCTCTCTCGTCACGATTGGGATAATACCGTGAAATTTGGTTTTACAGAATCACAGACAAAGCTCAATAACCATGTCGTTGTCAGAACCAACGAAAATATGGTTCGCGATGCATTGAAAGGTTCTGAGACCATCGAGAAAGATAATATTCCTTATCCGACCTTCGGCGCGGATAATGGAATGACCTTAGCTTCTCTTCTCTCTCGCGATGTCGAAGGAAATCTGATGCATGTCGAATACGATGATGAAAAGTGGGATGATCTTCTCGATCAGATCACTTGGGAAGATATGGTTTATCTTCTTTCTAACGGTTTGAGAAAGACCAGCGGTATCGATTCCATCAGCAAGCCTGAGACAATTGATGGAAACGGAGCGTTAGGACCGGTCGGTGGAAGCAACTACAAATATTCCGATAACGAGAATGTCGCGGAATATCGTTACACATTCCTCTATGATGATCCTGATCAAGATTCTTCTCCGATTCAATATCCCTGCGCTGCGTTAATTGCGGCAACACTCAACGATGAACTTGTTGAGAAGTTAGGAGAATCCATCGGTGAAGACTGCCTTTGGGCCGGCTATTCTGGATTATATGGATTAGGTGTCAATGTTCATCGCGGTTCTTACAACGGACGTGCTTTCGAATATTATGGAGAAGATGGAACACTCTCTGGCAAAATTGCAGCTTCTCAGGTGAAAGGTATCCATAAAAAGGGTGTCTATGTCTACATGAAGCATGCGATATTGAATGAACAGGAGAAAAATCGTGAAGGTGTCAACACCTGGGCGAATGAACAGTCTATCCGTCAGATTTATCTCCGTTCTTTCCAAATTGCCATCGAGGATGCCGATGCAGAAAATGTCATGACTGGATTCAATAGAATCGGTCTTGTCTGGACAAGTCAACAAGGTTTCATCAACACTGTCTTAAGAGATGAATTCAACATGTCTGGCTTCGCTGTTTCTGATTATTGGCAGAGCGGATACATGGATTTGGTCGGCGGTATCATGGGTGGATGTGCACTTCCGGATGGAGATACTGCTTCTACTGCAGAGAAATCTGCACTCAACAAATACAAGACAGGCTATGGTGCATTAGCGAATGCGATGAGAGAAGAAACACATCGTATCTTATATGTTGTCATCAACAGCAATGCGATGAATGGAATCAGCTCTGGCACGACCTATCGAAGCGTTACACCTCCTTGGATCAAGGTGCTTAATGGTGTCAAAATTTCTGTGGTCAGTACCTCTTGTGTCATCTTCGCTGCCTTTGTTGGACTTACTATAACCGTTGAGGTTTTAGCGCTGAAAAAGAAAGAAAACTGATGTGATGTTTACTGCAGGGAGGGTGAGATAAACATGAATAAACTTTTTAAAAAGCTGTCGATTGTTTTATTCAGTTTTATCTTACCTTCCTGCAGTTTTTCTTATGAAGAGAGTGATAAACAAGAATCAAATATCACTTCAGAAACTACCGAGATCACAACAGAAGAAACGGATGTTGACGGATACTTTTTTGATAGCAACTCGTCTTCTGGGGACGGCTCTTTTGAACATCCTTATTCGGATTTATCTCTTATTTCTTCTCTGAATTTTCAAGAGAAGCGAAATGTTTATTTAAAACGAGGAAGCCAATTTAAAGGCTCCCTTTCTCTTTCTAATGTGAGTGGAAGTGAAGAAAAACCGATTGTGATCACTTCTTATGGAGAAGGAGAAAGACCGAAAATTGACGGAGACAATCTAGTGGGATCTGGTGTCCTTTCCCTCACCAATTGTAGCCACATTTTTATCAGTGATTTAGAACTCTTTGACTCTGCTAGCGAGGAAGGAGACCGGAGGGGAGTCTATCTACTTGCCAACAATCCTGATAACAATAATGAAGTGAAAACTTATAAAGATATCACGATTGAGAATCTTTATATCCATGATATTCATGGAATCACGGATAAGGAAAATAGCGGTATGTCTTCAGAATCAAAACGGACTGGTGGAATCCATTTTGGTTCTCTTGATGGAAAAGGAAGGTTTTCTTCTCTTACCATCAGGAAGTGTAAAATTGAACGAGTCTCAAATGTTGGAATCGCTTCTTGGTATCAGATTGGGGCCTTATCTAAAAAGATTTCTCCTTATTCAGAAAAATTTAAAGATTATGCTCATACTGATGTGACCATTGAAGAAAATGAAATTTGCTATATTGGAAAAAATGCAATTTTCGCCCGCAATCTTCTCGGTGGACATATCACAAAGAATCTTGTGTATGAAACTGCGATTGAATGTGTCTCAGGAAATAGCATTGTCACATCGTATGTCGATGGCACTGTGGTGGAATACAATGAGGGGCATCATAATCGAGCAACTGTGAGAGAAAGCGATGGAAAGCTTCAGGATGGTTGTATGTTAGATGCAGATCTTCAAAGTAAAGACACGATTTGGCAGTACAATTACAGCCATGATAACTCTTTCGGATTGTTCCTAAATTGCACTTCTTACGATGAGACAAATGGCATTTTAGACCACGTGATTGTTCGTTATAATCTCTCTGTGAATGATCTTGGAAATAAGGGAATCATTTACATCAATTACAAAGCAAAAATGATTGATGTATATAACAACACAATCGTGACAGGATATGATACCAAGACAATCTTTCAAACAAATAGTCAAACGAATTCGATGTTTGCAAACAATTTGATTTATAATCGTTCATCCAAGGCGATCTTTAATCTTTCATCGACCAGTAACATCGATATCTCAAATAATCTTGTCTATTCCATCAAGCAAGGTCAAATTGAACAATTCAATGACTTTTCAAATCGGAATACTGATGGTGTTTATCAAGATCCTTCTTTTATCACTGAAATTCCAGAAGATGCCGAGAATGATATGATGTCTGCTGTCTATTATCAGTTGTCTGAAGATTCCTGCGCGTATGGTAGTGCTCGCGAAATTGCAGAAGTTCCAGATTTCTTTGGGAATCAATATAAAAACTGTATTGGCTTTTGCTGCGTGTAGAATAAATTGCAAAATATTTCTATATAAATTTCTAAACCACCTTTGTATTATTCTTAAGTTTTATATGCCCAAAATCGATCTTACTCCTCCAAATCGTGAATCATCAGTTGGCAAAAAAAGATAAGTTTATACACGGCCGAAGGAAACTAATATGAAGATTTCCTATAACGTTTTTAATTCTCAAATTGGCCGAGATTATTATTTTTTCAAATCATTGCTTTAAATTTGGTTGAAACGATTTCCATTGTATTTTTCGTTTTCATGAATTTAGGCACATTGATTGAACCAGTGGCTTTGATTGTTAGATGCTTTTTTCCTGGTTGTTTTTTCTTCTCGCTCATATAAATCAATGAATCAAAAATTTAATAGGATAGCTTTAGACCAATTAATCTCATGACTTTTCTCACAAAAGCAAATCATTATCAATAACATTGTTATTTTTAATAATATCTTGATTGTATCAGAAACACTTTATTTTCTTTTATTATTGCTCGTATTTAAGTAAGACAATTCAATATTTATTGTTTGAGTTTTTTATATTGTGTTCATTTTTTACTTCTGCTTTATTTTGTTAGGCTAGTTAACAGATGAACAATTTTGTCATTCTATTTCACAACATGAATAAGAGTTCTTATGCCTGTCTATATATTAAAAACATAATTTTTATACTTCTACATGTTTATTTTAAAAGTCTTTTCTTTTTCGGTTTTTACGGCAATGAGTATCAAACAAGAAACGCAAGTTTATATTCGATTATTTGAAAATATTA
>JALFLX010000092.1 GCA_022774485.1 Bacilli bacterium | reverse complement strand
CTGATATAACCGATCGCTTTTTCCTTCGGGGCTTTGCCTTTGCGGAAGCCAGGGACTGTGACATCTAAGACCAATTTGTTGATCGCTTTTTCGTTGGCCTTGGCAATCTCTTGACGATCGAAGGACAAAGTGGCAATCAAGTGTCCTTTTTCAGATTTAAACGTTTGCTTCATAATATGAATCTCCTATCTAATGATGTAAACAAAACAAGCCTTATAATTATAATAATGTTCCCCTTCACTTTCAAGTGAGCTAAAAAAATCACAAGGAAAGAACGTATCGGATGGAGAGAAAGAGAGAGCTTAACGCTTTCATCCCCTCCATAGCATAGAGGGAGAAGCTTTCAATCGCTCTGAGAAGAAGCTCTTCTTTTGTAAAACGAGAGCGCTCCTCTAAAGAGAAAGGTTCGAACGTCACACTTTCAAAGGAAGAGAGAAACGGACGGTAATGCCAAAGACAAGCAAGAATCTCTTTTTCTGTCAGCGCATCTTTTTTAAGCGGCTCTTCTAATTTGAGAAGCGATTGATACAAGGAGAGGTATGTTTGACTCTTAAGCTCACAAACATCCTCCTCCCTTCTTTCGTATTGGTAATTCATCAGTGAATCTTTTTTAAGTGCCAGATGTCTCTATTGTATTCAGCGATGGTGCGGTCAGAGGAGAACCAACCTGAGCAGGCAATGTTGACTAAGCATTCTCTACCCCACTTATCGCGGTTGAGATAGTCGGTTTCAATCTTCTTGCAACCCTGGAGATAGCTTTCTAAGTCTTTTAAAACCATGAACTCATCGTTTCGATACATGATTTCATCAAAGATCATGCGGAACTGCTCGTGGTCAGAAGAGAAAGTGCCATCTAAGAGAGAATCCATGACTGCTTTGATCTGAGGGTCAGAGTTGTAGATGTCAAACGGGTTGTAAGTGCCGTTGAATTTGATCGCTTTGACTTCTTCTTCTCTCATACCGAAGATGACTGCGTTATCTTCTCCGACAAAGTTAGAAATTTCGACATTGGCGCCATCTAATGTGCCCAAAGTAACTGCGCCATTCATCATGAATTTCATGTTGCTCGTACCGCTAGCCTCTTTGCCAGCAAGAGAGATTTGTTCAGAGATATCCGAAGCAGGAATGATAACTTCCGCCTTAGATACATCGTAATTTTCAAGGAAGACAACTTTGATGTATTTGCGGACATGCTCATCGGCTTCAATGGTTCTTGAGACGGCTAAGATAAGCTCGATGATCTTCTTAGCGTAGATGTAGCTAGGAGCCGCTTTCGCGCCGAAGATATAGGTGTGAGGATAGATTGAAGCAGTGGGAGAGCTCTTCAATTTGAGGTAGAGATGAATGATGTGGAAGAGGTTGAGAAGCTGTCTCTTATACGCGTGAAGACGCTTGATCTGAGTGTCGAAGATTGAGTCAGGGTCAACTTCTAATCCGGAGCTTTCTTTGATAAGAGAGAGGGCTCTTAATTTGTTAGAGCGCTTGATCTCATTGAGTTTGCGGTAAACATCGATATGCTTGTCATCAGCCAAAGGCATCAAATTTTGGAGCTTAGAAGGATCTTTGATGAAGCTAGGTCCAATCAAGTCTTCAAGATAATGAGACAAAGAGGGGTTTGCGACTAAGAGGAAACGGCGGTGAGAGATGCCGTTTGTCTTGTTGGTGAACTTCTGAGGATAATAAGCGTAAAGGTCTTTGAAAGTCTGTGCCTTTAAGATTTCAGTGTGGAGGTTTGCAACACCGTTGACAGAATAAGCGACATGGATTGCTAACTGGCACATGTTGACATTGCCATCGGAGATGACAAGGGAGTTTTGAATCGCTCTTTCATCAATCTTGTCATCTCTCATCTTCTGAAGAGTACGACGATTGATTTCTTCAATGATCATGTAGACGCGAGGTGCGACCGAGGCGATGTAACGGCAAGGCCACTTTTCAAGCGCTTCTGGCATGACAGTGTGGTTGGTAAAAGCAAAACAGCGAGAGACAATTCGATACGCATCATCCCAGCCATAGCCATTCTCATCCATGAGGATACGCATGAGCTCAGGGATCGACATAATCGGATGAGTGTCATTGAGTTGGAAGACATAATGATCATAGAGATGATTTAAAGTTCCGTAGAGTTCTTTTTCACGGCGAACGGCATACTGGATACCGGAGGAAACTAAGAAGTACTGTTGGCGGAGACGGAGGAGTTTTCCCTCTTCTGTGGAATCATCCGGATAGAGGCCATGAGTGATGTCACGGATGAATTTGAGATAGCCGTTGAAGTCTGTCGAGCTCGGGAGTGTCTCTTCACAGGGTTCTGCATACCAGAGACGTAAGGTGTTAACAACCTCATTATCGTAACCGATGACAGGAACATCATAGGGAACTGCGCGGACACAGTAAGCATTTGTAGTTCTCCATCTCACTTCTCCCGTGACCGGGTCGCGGTAAGTCTCTGGATTTCCGTAAAAGCGGACAATGACAGAATCGTTTGGCTTGCGGATTTCCCAAGGGAAGCCTTCCTGAAGCCAGGTGTCCGGGAACTCCATCTGTTTTCCATCGCGAATCTTCTGATGGAAGAAGCCGTATTCGTAGCGGATGCAGTTTCCATGGCCAGGTAAAGAAAGAGAAGCGATGGAATCTAAGAAGCAGGCGGCAAGTCTACCTAAACCGCCGTTTCCTAAACCAGCGTCCGGTTCTTTTTCTTTGAGAACGTCATAATCGATTCCCATCTCTTTAAGAGCAGCACTGACGTCCTCTAAGACATTGAGGTTAAAGAGGTTAGTGGATAAGAGACGGCCGATTAAAAATTCCATAGAGAAGTAAATGAGCTGTTTATTATTATTTTCTTTTACTTCTTCTTTGCACTTTTTTCCTAAAACGTTGGCGTAGTCGCGAACCATGGTGCCTAAGACATCATAAAGTTCATGATAATCGAGATCCTTCGGATCACGAGAGTACTTCTCAACACAACGCTCAGAGAAGACTCTCTTAAAGTTTTCTCTAAAATCTGGACTTTTTTTAAATTCAAACATGTTAGTTATCCCCCTTAAAACCTGCGCCTATATGGCGTGAGGTTGTTTTCCTTTGTATGACAGCGTATTGGTTAACGGATATCGGATGTTTCGATGGTTTGATTTCCATCTTTGGCGAGACGTTTCTTCTGATCTTCTTCCGTCTCTTTGTGGTGGACTAAGTAGATTGCGCCGAAAGATGGAATCTTCAATGTGATCTTAAACTTCTGATTGTGTGCGCCACCATTGCCGTGGGTGACAAGCGGTTGAGAATTATCTTGGTTCCAACCGCCATAAATTGCTTTATCAGTGTTGAGAATTTCTCGATAAGTTCCTTCATACGGGACGCCGATATCGTAGTCCCAGTAGAAGTTAGGTGTCATGTTGAAGATAAAGATCATGCACTCTTCTTCGCTCTCACGCTTGAAGACATAGACAGATTGGTCACAGTTATCGGCCATGATCCATCCGAACGTCTTCGGGTTGTATTCCTCTATGTGCATGCATGGATGCTCCACATAGATGTGGTTGAGGTCTGCGATAAGCTTCTGGACACCGCAGTGTTTAGGATAGTTGAGAACATCAAATGAAATCGGTTGGAACTCTTTCCACTCATCGAACTCTGCAAGTTCATTGCCCATAAAGTTCAATTTCTTACCCGGGTGAGCGAACTGATACGCATAGAGATTTCTCACGTTGGCAAATTTGTTGTCATAGTCGCCCCACATCTTATTAAGAATCGTGCCTTTCATGTGGACAACTTCATCGTGAGAGAGTGAGAGCATGAAGTTCTCGCTGTAGAAATAAGCCATGGAGAAGGTGAGTTGATTATGGCAATATTTACGATAGACAGGATCTTTTCCGTAATATTTCAACGTGTCGTTCATCCAGCCTAAGTCCCACTTATAATCGAAGCCTAAGCCATCATCGAACTGTCCTTTCGTGACATGACCATAAGCAGAAGAATCCTCCGCAATCATCATCACGCTAGGATACAGAGCATGCATATAGCCGTTAGCACGCTTGACAAATTCGACTGCACCACCATTTTCGCCTTTGTCAGCATTGCCATCCCAATAGATGATATTGCTGACCGCATCAAAGCGGAAGCCATCGACATGGAATTTGTCTTCCATATAGGTCAATGAGGAAATCAAGAAGCTTCTGACAGGATCTTTTCCTAAGTCGAAGTTCTTCGTTCCCCACTGAGAGAATTCATGTTCGTTGCTGTATTCAAACACACAGCTACCATCGAATTTCTCAAGTCCATAAGGATCGAGGGCGAAATGCACTGGAACAAAGTCCATGATGACACCGATGTTGGCACGGTGCATCTTCTCGACAAATAGAGCGAAGTCATAAGCGTTTCCCCAACGCGTGTCAATCGCGTAGAAGCCTAAGGTCTGATAACCCCAAGAAGCATCGTTTGGATAAGAGGTGACAGGGAGCGCTTCGACATGGGTGTATCCCATCTTCTTCAAATAGGGAATCATGATGTCAGCAAGCTCGCTGTAGTTGTAACAAGAGCCATCCGCTCTGCGTTTGAACGTTCCCATATGGAACTCATAAATCGACACAGGGCGATCGAAGTTGCGGTCTCTCTTAGAGACAAATTCCGCATCATCCACATGGATTTGATCGATATCGAGAAGAATAGAACAAGTTTCTCCTCTCACTTCATTACAAAAGGCGAAAGGATCTTGTTTGTCTTTAATAAAATTATCACAACCGAGGATGTGAAGCTTATACTTCTGGAATTCCTTGGCACCGGGGATAAAACATTCGAACAAGCCCCGATAATCAACTTTCTGCATGATATTTTGACTGCCATCCCAACGGTTGAAATCGCCGATGACAGAAATCTGTTTTGCCATCGGTGCATAACAGCGGAAGAAATAGCCGTCTTGGCCATCGATCACTGCGTGATGGGCTCCAAAATATCGGTAGGCATCCGGAAGATGTCCATTCAGAAATTGGTTAAAATATATGGGATTATCCATATTTGACTGGCCTCCAACGCTTTCATTATATCACAGGTATATTATTTTTAAATATTGTAAATTACTTGTAAAAATCCGCTTTCATCTCTACAATAATGAAGAATCAACCAAGGAGATTTTTTGTATGGCTACTATTAAAATCATGTGTGTCAACGCTGGCTCTTCTTCCCTCAAATTCAAACTCTACGAGATGGGTGAAGGATTAAGCGGCGAAAAGACGCTCCGCGAGAAAGCGAAGCATATGAAAGTCTTGACTTCCGGCGTCGTTGAGAGAATCGGTCACGATGATGCGATTTTCACCATCAAGATGCCTGATGGAGATAAAAAGTCGAGCGTTCTTCCTGTCGCCAATCACGACGAGGCAGTTCAGTTAGTCCTCAACGGATTGTTAGAGTTCGGTATCATTAAGGACATCAAGGAAATCGGCGGTGTCGGTAACCGTGTTGTCCAGGGCGGCAAATACTTCGATGACGCTCATGTCTTCGATCAATACACTTATGACCGCATCGAAGAGTTAATCCCGCTTGATCCACTTCACGCCGAAGCTCACCTCACTTGCTTCAACGCATTTAAAAAGGCGCTTCCTGAAGTCGGCGAAGTCGCTGTCTTCGACACTGCCTTCCATCAGACGATGGAACCGGTTGAATACCTCTACGCGTTACCTTATGAATATTACGAAAAATATGCAGTCCGCCGCTATGGCGCTCACGGAACGAGCCACAAATACCTCTCTCAAGTCGTCAATGAAGAATACTTAGCTGGAAAAGAACACACTCGCATCATCACTCTTCATATCGGTTCTGGCGCTTCTGTCTCCGCCGTGAAAGATGGAAAGTGCATCGCCACAAGCATGGGTCTCACTCCCTTAGCAGGTGTCATGATGGGTACAAGAACTGGTGACATCGATCCTTCTTGTATGCCGTATCTTTGCAAGTGCACAGGGAAGACTGTTGATGAGATGTATGACATTTACAACAAAAAATCTGGCCTTTTAGGTGTTTCTGGCATCAGCAACGACACCAGAGATGTTGAGAAATCGTACTTTGAAGGCGATGAAAGAGCCAAGATTGCTGTCGAATTATTCGCGAACAGAATCGCAGAATACATCATGATGTATTACGGAAAGCTCGGCGGTTGCGATATGCTTGTTTGCTCTGCGGGTGTCTTTGAGAATGGGCCTCTCTATCGTAAGTTAGCCTTCCAGAAAGTCGAAGAGGCTTTAGGTGTCAAGATCGATGATGTTAAGAATGAGGAGATGATTCGTGGCAAAGAAGGTCTTATTTCCACTTCCGACAGCAAGATTCCTGTCCTTGTCTTACCCACCGATGAAGAGTTGATGATCGCCTTAGATACTGCTAGAATTTTAGGATTGTAAATCAAGCTTCAACAAAACCAATATTAAGGGAGGTAACAGATATGAAACAAAATAAGAAAATGACTTTGCTTCTCTCTCTATCCCTCCCTTTTTCTGTGTCTTGTAAAGGGAGTGAAACATATGAGCATGAGAAAGTTCTCCTGAGCAAGAGTTCTGTGCTCACATCGACTGTCCTTTTAGAGACTAAGCAGCAGTTACAAGATGTGACTCGTTATGATGACTGCATGGTTTTTGTCGCGCTGGAAGGCTGTGAATATTGCGCGAGAACGAAAGAGGTTTTAAAAGACTATATCTTTGAAAACCACACTTTGATTTACGAAGTGGAACGTTCCGTATATTTAGAAGCGTATGAAGATCAGACAAACATAACGGGAACTTATGCAAACCTCTATCCAAAACTTTCCGGTTATCCGTTTTTTTGCTTCTATTCTAATGGTAAATTGTTGGATGTCTACAACAACTCCATTCTCGATCGAAAAACCTTAGATGAAGTTCTCAATAAATCAACGATTGAAACTTCTCTTTCTATCCTCAATGACTTTACCTATTCCAAATTGAAAGACAGCTATCTCATCGTTGGTTCTGAGTCATTAGAAGAGACCAAATCATTGGATACTTGGGGTTATACAACTGACCTTCTCGATAAGAAAATCACTGAAACTGGAAAGAAAAACATTCTCTTTACTTGGAGAAGATGTAAAGACTGTAAAATTTATATAGAGCGCATTTTCTATAAGCGTATCGTTTCAGAAACAGAACCGTTTTATTATTATGAATGTGATGGCTATATGCTCTTGAAACGCCAAGAGGAAAGTCCTTTGA
>JALFLX010000118.1 GCA_022774485.1 Bacilli bacterium | reverse complement strand
GGGCAGGCGATATAGAGATTGCCGTTTTCGATGAGGGGTTTCATATGGTTGTAGAAGAAGGTTAAAAGGAGAGATTGAATGTGGCTTCCATCATCATCCGCATCGGTCATGATGATGATTTTTCCGTAATGAATATCGCGGATTTTAAATTCTTTTCCATATCCAGCCCCGATGGTAGTGATGAGAGTGAAGATCTCTTTGTTGCCAAAGAGGACTTTCTCATCCTCGACTTCGGTGGTGTTTTTTGGTTTTCCACGAAGCGGTAAAATGGCCTGGTATTTGGGGTCTCTTCCTTTTTTAGCAGAACCTCCTGCTGAGTCGCCTTCGACGATGAATAGCTCGTTTTTCATGTAGTCTTTCGAGGAGCAAGGTGTGAGTTTGTTCGAGAGTTCAAAACCGGCCATGTTGTTCTTTAAAAGCTCACGCTCTTTCTTTCTCTCTTGTTCGGCTTTGTCTCTTGCTTTCATCTCATTCATCGTCTTTTTGATGACCGCCTCTGCCTCTTGTTTATTCTCGACAAGATAGTAGGAGAGCTTGCTTTCAATCACGCTGTCTGTAGCGTTTAAAGCCTCTTTGGTGCCTAATTTTCCTTTTGTTTGACCTTCAAATTGAAGCAGGTGTTCAGGAACCCAGACAGAGAGAATCGCGACTAAACCTTCGCGTAAGCACTCGCCATCTAAAGGAGAGGTGGCTTTGAATAAGCCGTTATTGATGCCGTAGTTGTTATAGCAGCTCGTGATCGCTTTCTTTAAACCGGTGACATGATAGCCGCCATCACCGGTGCGGACACCATTTGCAAAAGCGATGATTTTCTCATCGTAAGAATCTTTCATAAAGCCGAAGACAAGATCCACTTTGATCTGAGAATCTTCACCTTCAAAGTGCATCGGTTTGGTCAACGGGACTTTGTTATAGGTATGTCTATTGAAATATTCAACTAAACCATCCTGATAGAAAAAATCTTTGCTTCTAGAGGTTCTTTCATCTCTGAGGTGGAAGACAACACCTTTGGTGAGACATGCCTGGTCATCAAGATGGTTTGCAATGCGGTCAAAATCAAAGACGATATCGTCAAAAATCGTCTTATCAGGCATAAAACGAACCGAAGTTCCTCTCTTGGAGGTTTTGCCTAATTCCTTGATGCCGGAGAACTTGCTTCCGCCTTTTTCAAAGCGGGCGAAGTGGTCGATACCATCTCGATAAGAGTGAACTTCCATCCACTCCGATAACGCGTTTGTAACGGAAGCGCCAACGCCGTGAAGACCGCCGGCAGAGCGGTAGTTGCTCTCATCGAACTTCCCGCCTCCGTGAAGCGTCTGATAGACAATCTGGAAGCCAGTCATTTTCTCTTTGGCATTATAGTCATAAGGAACACCTCTTCCCTGATCTTCCACCATCAAAGATCCATCGAGACAGATGGTCACAGTGATGTTTTTTCCATAGCCTTCATTGGCTTCATCCACCGCATTGTCAACAATTTCCCAGACAAGGTGGTGAAGGCCTAAAGTGGAAGTGGAACCGATATACATACCAGGTCTTTCACGGACGGGTTCTAAGCCGTGAAGAATGGTTAAACTTTTCGCATCATAATTTTGACCCATAACAAAAAACCTCACACGTTATTTTATCGAAATTCATATTGAAAAGAAAGCTATTATAAGTATAATACCTACATATGACACAAGAATTTTACCTGATTTTATTTATCGTTTTGAGCCTGATTCTCTCTTATCTAATCGGCTCGATTCCCACTGCGAAAATCATCGCTTCAAGACACGGAGTTGACATCACAAAAGAAGGAAGTAAAAACGCAGGCGGAACCAATGTCGGAAGAGTGATCGGCAAAAAAGCCGGTATCCTCACGATGTTCTTAGATGGCTTAAAATGCCTGATTCCCTGTTATATCGCCTTGCTGCTCATCCGTTTCACTGGTCTTAGTTATCTCACTGGAACAAAGATCGATGAGCTTCTTGTCTCCCTTGTTGCCTTTGCTGTCTGCATCGGTCATTCCTTCCCTCTCTTCAATCACTTCAAAGGCGGAAAATGTGTCGCTTGCTTCGCCGGATATGTTCTCTTCTTCTCACCTATCATCGCTGTCTTTGGTTGTGCGACCTTCTTCCTTGTCTTCTTCTTAAAACATAAAGTTTCACTTTCTTCCTTAATCGCTGCTCCCACTGTCTTCCTTCTTGCTTCTGTCCCGATGATTTTAGACTTCACTCTCTTAAAAGATCCGACCCTATTTAATGGCGGTCTCTACTATGGACAAGGCTTCATGCTTCACCTCTCATATGTCACGTTCCTCTCTGTCATGGTCATTGTCGCTTTAATTGTCATTCGTCACAAAACGAACATCAAACGCTTAGAAAACGGGACCGAACCGATCACCAAATTCAAGCATGACTAAACACAGCAAATTGCTGTGTTTTTCTTTATTTTTCAACAAAATATGATAATTTTCTCTCTTTTTTGCATAGAAAAAGCATTTTGATTCTACGAATTTCTGCATCAATCAAGATGCCTATCGAAACAAATCTATTCTTTTACAAGCGCATATTCATCATTTGAAATCTTTATTGTTATGCCTCTCTCAGCGTCTTTTTTTGGCTCATATTGTTTCCCGTTTAAGGAGAAAGAATACACCTCATTTCAAATTTCTAACCATTAGAGATCGTTAGCATTTTTGTCTCTATCCCATCCGTTCCTAACAGTGCGTAATACACTGTCTTATCCTCGTCGTCAAGAAGGGAAATCGTTCCTTCTATTTTAACGCTAGATGTCATTTCTTCCCCTTTGCAAATATGAGCTGTTATCACTTCATAAAAAAGAGCGTAATCCGCTTTCAGCTTTTTTTGATAAGAGCTATCTCTACAAGAGAAACGATAAGTCTCACCTCCTTGCACAACAAAGAAATAATGCATCGCAGTGAACTTATCCTAACTTGTATAAATTGTCTTATCAGCTAACTTCATGGTAAAACCAGCATCCGTATCAGTCCAATTGAATGAATAGTATGAGTCAAACTTCAACTCTCCGCTTTGATCGGAATAGAGAACACAGCGATATTCCATTTCTTTTCCGTTCTGACTAAGGGATATCGAATGAAAATCGAAATAGGTTTCTCTGCTCTGATTGTTACAACCCATCCATGATATCTGAGCAGTTACAAGAAAGATCATCTTTTTTGTTTTCATCATAATTCTTTCCTCTTTTCTGAATTCATCATAAGTGGAAAAAAACAAAACAAGACCGTTTTATGCAAGTTGTTATTATTTCCCTATAAATGGTATACCTACAATTATTTCCAAAACAGATCACAA
>JALFLX010000063.1 GCA_022774485.1 Bacilli bacterium | reverse complement strand
TACAAGGCGGAGATATATGACGATAAAGCGTATTCAGATTACCTACGCCATATAGACATTTCCATATTTTCATCCGGGATTTCATTTAGAAGAAGAGACATTCACGGGATGCAGCAACACTAATGTTTATCCTTTTCAAGTTTTTTAAAATCAGTACATAATAAATATGTAAACGCTTACAGACTTTTCTTTTCTTTTAAGAATCTAGCCTTTTCGTTATCGTATTATTGCAATGTCAAAGAGAGCTCCATATTCCATTCTCTATGAAGATGACAGAATCATCGCTGTCTATAAAAGTAGAGAAGTGTTCACCGTACAAACCGATGATAAAAAGACCTGGCGTCACAATCTTTTTTATTATCTTTCCCTCCGAGCAAAAGAGAGAAGAGAACAAGTGTTTCTCGTCCACCGCTTAGATTATGAGACAAGTGGGATCTTGTTGTTTGCAAAGACAAAAGAAGCGCTTGTCGAACTGAAAAAAATATTTGAGACTCGACAAGTCAAACGTCTATATGAAGCAGTTGTTTTAGAGAGATTAGAGCCAGGACTCCGAGAAGAAATTCACCTTCTTTTGGACGTAAAAGAAAACGGAAAAGTAATCATCGATTCAAAAGGAAAAGAGAGCATCACTCGCTTTGAAACTGCAAATCAAATACAAATTGGAACAGCGTTAAAAATTGAGATACTGACCGGAAGGAAAAACCAAATACGACTTTCTCTTCACAAAGCGGGACTGACCTTGATTGGAGATAAAAGATACAGCGATTCAGAAGCGAAAAGAATGTACCTTAATGCATATCAAATCAGCCTTCCTAGCGAGAGCAATTTCACCAAAAAAGAATACTTTGTTCCCCCTCTTTGGCTTTCGATGAAGTAAGTCTTGTTTCCCTTTCCTATATGTTTTAAAATGAGTCAATCTTTTCCTGTGAGTGACGCGTTAAGTGCTGTTAGAAGGGTAGCTGACGGACGAAGGATAAACCGCGGTGTCACTCACCACCCGACGCTTGGAAAAGAGTCTTCCCTAGAAAGCGAGACATCTCTTCATGCGTGTTAATTCCACCATTAGAAGACTAGCGCTCTCCGGTGTGTTAGCAGCTTTGTATTTGGCTCTTTGCTATTTAGACATTAGCTTCGGCCGCTACAAAATCACACTCGCCGCGACAGTCATCTATTTTGTTTCTTTTTGTTTTGGACCAGCAGATTGCTTCTTTGTTTGCTTTGTCGGTGTGTTTTTAGACCAGCTTTTATACGGGTTAACTCCGACAACACTTTTATGGATGCTTCCACCGTTATTAAGACCGATTCTTATCAATCCGATCACCTATCACTATGGAAAGAAAGGAATCCACATGGAGGATAAGAAAATCCTCTCAATCAGCTTAATCATCATCAGCTCTCTATTAGTCAGCGCAACAAATTCTCTTGTTTTTTATTTAGACAGCCTCATCATCGGTTATCCTTACAAAGCAGTTTTATTAGATAATATCTTACAAGCCATTATCACCATGGGAACAGGTGTCCTGGAAGCTTTCTTGTTATTCCCCCTAGTCAAAGCGATCAGAAAAGCGAACTTACTTCCTCCCCTCACCTGGATGAATAAGAAAGAGCGAAACGATGAGAAATAACATTTATTCAAGAACCGAAGTGCTGCTAGGAGAAGAGACCCTTAAAAAACTCGCAGAGAAAAGAGTCCTCCTTTTTGGTTTAGGAGGAGTCGGAGGGGCCTGCTTCCAGACATTAGTGAGACTTGGAATCAAGCATTTCACCATCGTCGATAACGACTGCTTCTCTCTTTCTAATCTTAACAGACAGTCCCTCTCAACATTAGAAACAATCAATAAGAGCAAAGTCGATGTCGCCATCGAATTTGCCAAGCAAATCAATGAAGAAATTGAAGTGGAAGGAAAAAAGATGTTTTATCTTCCGGAGACCAGAGATCAAATTGATTTTTCCTCCTTCGATATCATTATTGACTGCATCGATACCATCAGTGCAAAAATCGATATCGCCCTCAGAGCCAAAGAAGAAAACCTCAAACTCCTCTCCGCAATGGGCTGTGGAAACAGAGTCGATCCTACCAAGCTTTATTTCACAGATCTTTTCAAAACAGAAAAAGATCCACTCGCCAAAGTGATGAGAAGAGAACTTAGAAAAAGAGGACTCACATCCCTTGAAGTTCTTTGTTCTAAAGAAGAAACATTAACTCCAAAAGAGAAAATACCAAACGAAGAAGGAAGAAGAAAAGACATCCCAGGTTCTACACCATTTGTCCCCCAGTGCGCTGGTATCTTCCTCGCGTATCGAGCGTATCAAATTCTGATTGACAAGAACTGAAAAGAGCAGGAATTCCCTGCCCTTTTTTCCTTACCGATCTAAGAAATCAGCGATATCCTTCATCGGCTTTTCAGCGTCAACCTCATTTAAGATCTCATGTCTCATATGAGAATAGATGATACAGCTAACATCCTTCATCCCAAGCTTCTTGTACATATCACAAAGAGCTCTCGGACCCTTACCATTTGCACCGACAGGATCAGAGTCACCTGCGACAATGAGAACATGCTCTTCTTTGGAAATCTTTTGAAGATTCTTTTTCTTATAGAGCTTATTCAACCCTTGGAAGAACTCGTGGAAGAAACCGAAAGAATTCCAGTGACCGCAGTAAGGGTCATCGATATATCTTTTCACATTCTCCTCATTGAAACTAAGCCAATCAAGATCCGTCTTTCTATCCTTGACCGCCTTTGCATAAGCGCCGACAGAAATACTCGCTAAGAACTTCGCTTCCTTATCCCAGTTCTTCTTTGTCGTGAGCATTTTCGCAATCATATTTCCAAGCGCGATCAAAGTTTTGTTGTTAGGACCATTTGATCCCATGATGACAACCTTATCAGCAGTGTTTGGATAATTGATCAGATAGTTTTGAACAGCAAAACTACCGCAAGAATGACCCATTAAATAAACCGGTTTTCCCTCTTTTCGAAGCTCCTGAATCTTGAGATTCAACGCCATTTGCGTTCTCTCCCAGTCACCCCTTTGCCAAAGCTCCTGCTTTTCGACACTCTCCGCGTTTTCACCCTGTCCCCAGTGATCCAAGACACTGACGCTATACCCTCTTTCGTTCAAATACCTTGCAAAAGGCTCATAGCGAGAAGAGTGCTCATTCATGCCAGTGATGATGAGAAGATTCGCCTTCGGATTCTCAATGAGATAATCATTTCCTCTCTGGACATGAGAATCATCTAATCTGACTTCAAAAACTGCCATATGAATTTCCTCCTTTTTACCAACAGTTGTATACGCGCTCAGCAAAGCCTAAAAGATCGTGAAGTTCAAACACCTTATCTCCAGCTTTTATCGTTCCGGAATAGAGACCGAATACCTGGCGCTGAATCGATTTGATAATCACCGCATTCGCACCACCCTTTCTCACAATCAACGGATGGAAAGTTAAATCGATACTTCCATCACTTGATGTGAACTTCCAGTCTTTCTCATAGAGATATTCCCCCTTTTCATCCTGAGGAATCTCAAATTTCACATCATCGAGCTTATAAGCCTCCTCATCGAAGAAAAACATATTCTCAGAAGCTTTCGAAGTGTCACCGAAACCATAGCCCAAATTGAAGCCGATCGTGTGACCATCCTGATAGTCGTTTAACGAAGCCCAGTACCAAGTGTTCTTTCTTGTCCACACACCTCGTCCCCAATCTAAGACACCATAGGCAGAAGAAAACACCACCCTCTCTCCTCGGTATTCAAAGAAACCCTCCGCTTTTAAGTTGTTGATCTTTTGGTTGTAATAGAAATGTTTCTTTTTCAAAAAAGGAGTAGCGATAACCATCGATTTATCTGTCGTCTGAGCAAGTTTCAAATCAAACTTTAAATCAAACCCCTTCTCTACATCCTTCACTGTCCCAAAGAGATGACGGATATCACCCTCATGGACAAAGTGCACATCGACATTCTTATCCTGGTAGACAGTGTCCCCTTCTTTTGAAGACTCCGGAAGATTTCTCTTCCCCATTGAAAAAGCGTGCATATACGATTTCTCAACATAAGTTTTCTTTTCGTAATCAAAGAGAGTGACACAAAACAAATCCATATAAGAGTTGTCATCGATTGTCAAAGCGATCGCCCTCTTGTGGTCACCGATATAATAATAGTCCCACTCCTTAATCCGAAAACCAGATGCCTTGATATCTTTTCTGTGATATTCCTTCACCAAATCAAATGCGTAACCGGCTTCTTTTAAATTTCCATCCTCATCTAACAATAAACCAGGTGACAAAAGATGTTGTTCCATTTCCATTGCTCTCCCTTGGCTTTATTATACAAAACTCAAGGCTAAATTGAGCATATTCTCCCGATATTTCAAAAATAAAGTAAAACTTTTCTTTATAAGAAGAAATAGTGATATTTGATACTACCTATCTCATCCCCATTGATTTAAAATAATACCTGAAATAAAAAGGAGAACTTATGGCAATACTTGTGACAGGTGGAGCTGGATACATCGGAAGCCACACCACCGTTGAACTATTGAAAAAAGGCTACGAAGTTGTCGTGATGGATAATCTCTACAACTCATCCAAAATCGCATTAGACCGCGTGGAACAGATCACCGGCAAAAAAGTGAAATTCTACGAAGTTGACATGAGAGACAAAGAAGCAGACCGTAAAATTTTCCAAGAAAACAACATCGATTGCGTCATCCACTTCGCCGGAATGAAAGCAGTCGGCGAGAGTGTCAGAATCCCGCTTGATTATTACGATAACAACATCGGAGGAACCATCACCTTATTAGAAGTGATGAAAGAATTCAACGTTAAGACAATCCTCTTCTCCTCCTCTGCTACTGTCTACGGCGGCAAAGCCACCGTCCCCTTCTACGAAGATTCCCCCTTAGGAGTCACCAATCCCTACGGAGCGACCAAACTCATGATCGAACACATCCTCAACGACTTATACATCTCCGATCCTGAGTGGAACATCTCCCTCTTAAGATACTTCAATCCCGTCGGTGCTCACGAGAGCGGACTAATCGGCGAAGATCCTAAAGGCATCCCGAACAACCTCATGCCCTATATCGCCCAAGTCGCTACCGGCAAACTCCCCATGCTTCACGTTTACGGAAATGACTACGACACCATAGATGGAACCGGCGTCCGCGATTACATCCACGTCGTTGACCTTGCCTTAGGCCACATCGCAGCTTTAGAATACTGCACTAAACCAGGTGTCCACATCTACAATCTCGGAACCGGAAAGGGAGTCTCCGTTCTTGAAATGCTCCACGCCTTTGAAAAAGCCTGTGGAAAAGAACTCCCCTATGTTATCGATCCGAGAAGACCTGGCGACATTGCAACCTGCTACGCCAATGTCGACCTCGCTAAAAAAGAACTCCACTTCGAAGCAAAACGCACCGTCGAAGATATGTGTAGAGATACCTGGAACTGGCAAAAAAACAATCCGAACGGATATCGTTCTTAAGAGAAAGGAAAAATTGTTATGGATACAACATTAGTCATCTTAGCAGCAGGCATGGGCTCCCGTTTCGGCGGATTAAAACAAGCAGCCCCCATCACACCTGATGGAAAAGGAATTTTAGATTTCTCTGTCTATGATGCGAAAAAAGCAGGCTTCAATAAAGTAGTCTTCATCATCCGCAAAGAAATCGAAGAAGATTTCAAAGAACTCGTCGGCAATCGCATCGAAAAGACCATCGATGTCGAATACGTCCTCCAAGATAACTCCGACCTCCCCGAAGGAAGAAAAAAACCATTTGGAACAGGACAGGCAATCCTCTGCTGCAAAGACATCGTCAAAACCCCCTTTGCCATCATCAACTCCGATGACTACTACGGACCCCACGGCTTTGAAGAAATCCACAGACACCTCATTGATGCCAAAGCTGGTGAATACTGCATGGTCGCCTATCAGCTTGACCGCACCCTCTCTCAAAACGGAACTGTCAACAGAGGTGTCTGCGAGATTGAAAACGACAAACTTGTCTCAATCGAAGAAGCACTTAAAATCCACGCGGATGGCACCTATTTACGAAATGGTGAAGAGCGTAAACTTCCTCTTGATACCCCTGTCTCTATGAATCTCTGGGGATTAACCACCGACATCTTCCCTCTCTTAGAAAAAGGCTATCAAAACTTCCTGAAAACAGCAGATCTCATGAACGATGAGTTCTTCATTCAGGATGTTATCTTCCAAGCGATTCAAGACAACGTCGCCTCCGTCAAGGTGTATCACAACCTCGATAAATGGTACGGAATTACCTACCGTGAAGACCTCAAAGAAGTCCAAGATAACCTCAACGCCTACATCAAAGACGGCTACTATCCAGGATTCTGATCATCACACTCCTCGAAAGGGGAGTGTTTTTAT
>JALFLX010000043.1 GCA_022774485.1 Bacilli bacterium | reverse complement strand
GTGATGCATCCATCTCTTGGTGGTATCACCAGTGATGTCATCTAAAATCTGAGCATCATCTAAGGAACCTAAAGTACAAGCGGATAAGACCTGGGTCTGACCACGGGTGAATAAAGCGGAGCCGTGAGCTCTCGGGAGGAGGTGAACCTGAGCATCGAGCGGACGGATCTCATCGACTTTTCTTCCATCAGGACGAACCTTATCTTCAGTGATCAATCTTCTAACTTCATTTCTAACGACAGTCTCTAAGACTTCTTTGGCCTCATTGACTGCTAAGTCGTGAGCTTGCATAGTCTCATATTTCTCACCAGTTAAGAAATTCGCCTGATCGACTAAATCGATGACTTCTTTCTCTAACGCATCAATTGTGTTCTGTCTTTCAAGTTTATCAAAGATAGAGACCGCTTTGACAATACGGACAGCAGTAGTCTCATTCTGATAAGGAGCGACATAATTTCTGCACTTTTCAGCAAAAGCTTCATCGATGTGATAGATGTTGAGCTCTCTCTTGGCCTTGCCAACTTTGCTGGCAATTTCTTTCTGGAATCTGCATAAGACTTTGATGGCTTCGTGACCGAACATCAAAGCTTCTAACATATCATCTTCGCTGACTTCAGCAGCACCGGCCTCAACCATGTTGATAGCAGCTTCTGTACCAGCGACAGAGAGATTGATATCTGACTTTTCCATCTCAGCGACAGTCGGGTTGATGATGAGTTTGCCATCGACTCTGCCGACATGAACACCAGCGATAGGACCTTCAAACGGGATGTCGGAAACACAGAGCGCTAAGCTCGCGCCAAACATCGCGGTCATATCAGAGCAAGCATCAGGATCAGAGGACATGACAGTGCAGGTGATCTGAGTTTCATTGACATAACCTTCCGGGAACATCGGACGGATTGGACGGTCGATCAAACGGGAGATTAAGGTCTCACGAGTGGACTGTCTTCCCTCTCTTCTTAAGAAAGATCCCGGGATTTTACCAGCAGCATATTGACGCTCAAAATAGTTGACAGTGAGCGGGAAGAAGTCCTGGCCTAACTTCGCTTCCTTAGCTCCGCAGACAGCGCATAAGACAGCGGTGTCGTTGAAGCGGACAAATACGGATCCATCCGCCTGTTTGGCGATTTCACCGTTCTCTACGACAATTTTTTTGCCGTAGAAGTCAAGAGTGAACACTTCTTTTGACATTTCTTTTACCTCTTTGAATTAAAAATATACTTGCATATTGTATCACATTAAAAAATATATTTATCTTTTAATTTCTATAATTTTAGACAGCGAAAAAATAAACCGCGTTAAGACTTGCGATAGCAAATAAACAAGCTTTTTTTCATTATGAGATTGGTAAGTTATAAATGTTTTCTTTTTCTCATCATTTATGTATATTTTCTTCGGCGTTAATCTTCATGATGCCGAATTTTCTTAACTATCAGTAAAAAATGAAAAATCACACTCTTTTACAATTTCTACCGAAAAGGTAACACTTTTCAATCGATTTCCTTGTTTCAAAATAAGAAAAAACATAAGATATACTCTTACGGAGGATATATATGAACAAAAATAATCATGAAAATAAATTAGATGTTCAAAAGAATCTCGACACTCTTTTGGACATCTTAAAGAGCATTGAACACCTCGAGCACACCATCCATGTCCTTAACTTTGATATGGAGACAATCTGTCCAAAAGAGGGAATGGATGATATGGTAAGAGACATCACCATCTATCAAGGAAAAATCTTTGAAGCGATGAAGAGTGAAGAATATCTTAGCGCCGTCAAAGCTCTCTATCCAGAAAGAGAATCTCTCACTCCCTATCAATCTCGCCTTGTCACACTTCTTTTCCGAGACATTCAGAAGAACGAGAATATCACTCCTGAGTTCAACAACGAGATTCAAGTTCTCTTCAACAGCGCCTACGCAGAGTGGATTGAAGCCAAAGAAAAGGGAGACTACGCTCTCTTCAAAGATAAGTTAGAGCAGATTCAGATCACCGAAAAGAAAATTGTCTCGCTGAGAGATGATAAGAAACAAACTGCATATGATTCCCTCCTCGATGATTATGAGCCAGGAATCACGACCGCAGATCTCGATCCTTTCTTCGATGAGATTGAAAAAGGGATCGTCCCGTTAATTAAAGCAATCCGTTCTTCCTCCTATCAGCCACGACACGACTTCTTGACAAGAAAAGTCCCGCTAGCAAAGCAAGAGGCGTTCTCTCGCTTTCTCTTAGAGTTCAACGGATTCGATTTCAAGAGGGGTTGTCTCACTACCACCGAACATCCCTTCACCGATCAGTTCTCCTACCATGATGTCCGTGTCACAACCCACTATTACGAAGATAACTTTGTCTCTAACATGTATTCTGTCATTCATGAAGGAGGACACGCTCTATTTGGTCAAAACATCCCAGAAGAAGTCTTCACTTCTCACTTAGGAGAGTCTTGTCTCAGCATGGCCAAGCACGAATCGGTATCCCGTTTCTATGAGACAGTCATTGGAAGAAGCAGAGCCTATATCCATGCGATTTATCCTACTTTCCACAAGATTTTCGAAGAGGAATTAGGAGATATCAGCGAAGAAGAGCTCTATGAAGGAGTCAACTATATCGACTTGAACAACACCATCCGAACAGAAGCCGATGAGCTTACCTACCCGCTTCACATCATCATCCGCTATCGTCTTGAGAAGATGATGATGGATGGAACTGTCGACTTCACAACACTCAATAAGACCTGGGATTCTCTCTATGAAAAAATGCTCGGTGTCAAAGGGAAAAATGACAGCCAAGGAATTCTTCAGGATGTTCATTGGACAAGCGGATTCGGATATTTCCCCACTTACACCTTAGGAAGCGCACTCAACTGCATCTATAAAGAGGTAGTCGATCACGCCTTAGGTTCCCTTGATCAAGCAGTATCCGAAGGAAGAATGGACCTTGTCTTAGAATCCTTACGAAGAGATGTCTTTGCAAAAGCACCGCTTCTAGACACCAAAGAATGGATCAAAGAAATCTCCGGAAAAGAACTTTCCAGCAAGCACTATATCGAATATTTACAGAAAAAATTCAAAGAGATTTATCACCTCAAAGATGAGGATATCAAAGAAAGGAACTGAATATGATTCAACATTTTGACTCTCAATTCGAACATCTCGAAGATGTCGAAGTACAAACTCCCGAAAAAGAGGACATCATCAAAGCGATATTATCCTTAGATGAGAGACTCAACAACGCCAAAGATGGAAACGAAGCTGTTCAAGTTGTCAAAGAATACTTCGAACTCTCTGACCAGCTTCAAACCGCCTTCAGCTTGATCAATGTCAGACACACTATCGATACCAGAGATGAGCACTACAAAGAACTCAACGATCTCATCGATGAAATCTCCCCGGAGATCAATGAAGCATCCAACCGCTTCGACCAAGACTTCTACAACTCTCCTTTCCGCAAGGAGTTAGAGGAAGCGTTTGGAAGTCTCTACTTCGATATGGTCGCTCTCTCTATGAAAACCTTCAAGCCGGAAATCGTCCCTGACTTAGTAGAAGAAAACAAATTAGTCAGCGAATATGTGAACCTTGTCTCATCCGGAATGATTGAGTTCAGAGGAGAAAAATACGCGCTCCCTCAGATGGGAAAATTCCTCAAGAGCATGGATCGCGAGACAAGAAAAGAAGCCAGTGAAGCCTACTGGGGATTCTTCGCCGAAAACGATGAGAAGATCGGTGATATCTACTCCCGCATGGTTCAAGTCAGAACCAAGATTGCCAAAGAGCTTGGCTACAAAAACTTTGTCCAGCTCGCCTACGACAGAATGGGAAGATTAGACTGGACTCCGGAAGATGCCAAAATCTATCGTGAAAAAATCTTAAAGTACATCGTCCCTCTCTCTGAGAAAATCTTTGCTGATCAGAAAGAACGCTTAGGATATCAAGACACTACCGCCTACTACGATTATTCCATTTTCTACAAGAGCGGAAATCCGACTCCAAAAGGTACTCCTGAAGAGCTTGTCTTTGCCGCGAGAAAGATGTATGAAGAACTCTCCCCTGTCGCCAGCAAATACTTCAACTTCATGGTGGATCACCACTGCATGGATATCGTGGCAAAGCCTGGAAAAGCAGGCGGCGGATATATGACATATATCCCTGGATTAAAGACCTCCTTTATCTTCTCCAATTTTAATGGAACAAGCGGAGATGTCGATGTCTTAACCCATGAATTCGGTCACTCTTTACAAGGCTTCTTAGGAGGAGACAACATCCCTGCTTATAGAAATCCAGGCATGGAATGCTGCGAGATGCACTCGATGAGTATGGAATACCTCACCTATCCTTGGATGAATCTCTTCTTCAAAGAAGACACCGAAAAATATCTCTATCAGCATTTAGCTGATGCGATTACCTTCATCCCTTACGGATGCATTGTCGATGCGTTCCAAGCCTACGTCTATGAAAATCCGGATCTCACTCACAAAGAAAGAAAAGCGTATTTTAGAGAGTTAGAGAAAACCTACCTCCCACACAAGAACTACGCTGGCAATGAGTTCTTAGAGAGCGGTGGTTTCTTCATGAAACAGTCCCACATCTTCGAACTTCCTTTCTACTATCTCGACTACACCATCGCCCAAGTTGTCTCCTTAGAGTTCTTCAGCATGAGCGAAAAAGATCATCAGGGAACCTTTGAGAAATACCTCGACTTTTGCTCTTTAGCAGGCACTCTTCCTTTCCGTGCTCTCTTAAAGAAAGCCAACATCAAGAACCCGATGGATGGTGACACCTTAAAAGAAGTTGCAGAAGAGACCATGGCCTACTTAAACACCTTCGACCTCTCTAAAATCGATCAATAAACTTATGAAGCAGCATCGCTAATAGATGCTGCTTTTTCAATTTAAAAAAGGTTATCCGTTTCCTAAGAACAGATAACCTTATGATCCTTGTCCGATAGAGCGGAAACAATCTAAGAACATCTTGACCATATCATCAACAGGAGTTTTGCAATCTTCTTCTAACCACCAAACAGAAAAATTGAACAAGCCACCTGAGAGGATATAGCTTTGTTCCACTCTCAGTTTACCAAACTGCAAGAAGAGATCTCGAAATCCGTTGGTCAATGATTCAAGGTAAAGATAGATCAAGTGATTCTTTCTGAGCAGTTTCATCTTATCCTTCTCCAACTTGAACTGCTCAAAAGCTAAACGTGCAACCTTTTCAGCAGTCAGGTCTCTTTGTACTTTTCTGATTTCTGAAGAGAAGTTTTTTCCCCACTCCCGAAAGAAAGCGCGGATAACATCGTGCTTTGTTTCAAAATTACGATAATAGGTGACTCTGCTGACACCAGCTTTCAAGCAGAGGTCTCCAACCGTGATATCATCAAAAGAAGTCTTCTGCATCAGCAAGAATAAGGCTTCAATCAGATAAGAACGGGAATAGGATTTTGTCTCTTCCATACAGTTTCATTTTACCATACTTACGAAGAATCTATACTCAACGAAAGCGCTGAAATTTGTTCATTTTTTTCAAAAAATGAAAACAAAGAATGAAAAATTCAACAATGATTCAAAAATAACCAATATTTTAGAAATCGTAGAATAACGTTATTTTCCGAATTAACGAAACAAGTGAACATACGTGAAAACTAAACACTTGAACACTGAAACTCGCAGTCTTTTGTATTTATACAAGAGTTAGAGTTTCTTTTATTATCAAAATATTAATACATATGTCATATATTTTTCTCGTTTTTATATCAAAGATATAACCATCATTATTTTACTTTGCTTATGTTATGTTTTTTTGGTATAATATAAGTATAAATGGAGCTATAGTTTTTACTAATGAAACAAGGAAGAGGTTATGTTTACGACCTTTATTTTCACATTATCTGGTGCGTTAAATATCGCAAACGCATATTAAAAGATGAAATAAAGGATGATTTTATTTCAATTGTTACTAAGATTTGTAACGATAATGATTTTGAGATAGTAGAGATTAACACTGATGAAGATCATGTCCATCTTTTATTAGGCTTGTCTCCTCAAGATAGTATTCCTGTAGTTATGAAAACATTAAAAGGAGTATCTGCTAGATTGTTAAATGCTAAACATCGTGATTTGATTCAAAAGCATCTATTGGGAGGACATATCTGGTCTCCTTCATATTATGTTGCGACAACAAGTGATAACCTTAAAGAAAACATCATTAAATATATAAGGAGTCAAGGAGAATAGGATGAAGAAAGGTATTGTAGTAAGACTATATCCAACTAGAGAGCAAGAAAAAATAATTAATCAAACTTTTGGTTGCGTAAGACTTATTTACAATACACTTCTTGATTATGCTAAAGAAAATAAAGAATATAACCGCTTTAATTTGCAAAAACTAATTACTACTTTTAGAAAGGAGAAACCTTTTCTTAATGAAGTAGATAAATTTGCGTTGCAAAACGCTTGCAAGAATCTAGCGAATGGATTTAAAAATTATTTTAAAAAACGAGCTGGTTTTCCAATATATAAATCTAAGAAAAACTCGAAAAGAACATATCAAACAAATGTAACTAATGGTAATATTGCTTTTAATAATGGATGTATTAAATTACCTAAATTAGGGTTAATTAAGTGTTCTGATAATTATCGAGATTCGAATAATAAAATAATCAATGTTACAGTAAGTCAAAATCTTGATGGAAAGTATTATGCTAGTGTTATTTATGAAACAAACATCCCTCCTTTGTTAAAGACCGGAAAAGAAGTAGGGATAGATTTAGGCACGAGGAAACTTATTTCGACTAGCGAAGGAGAAACATATCATCTTCCAGATAAAGTGTTTAAACAGGAGAAAAGATGTAGACGTGAACAGAGAAGATTATCACGTAGGAATAAAGAATCAAAAAGATATGAAAAGCAAAGGATTATTCTTGCTAAAGCATATCAAAGAAGAAAAGATATCATTAACGATAATCTTCATAAATTCTCTAATAGTCTAGTGAAAGAATATGATGTTATCTATATGGAAGATTTAGATATTAAGCAATTGCTTACAATACAAGATAATAAGAAAAAGAAAAACAAGATGATTATTTCTTCTTTAGGTAAACTTGTCAGGATAATCACTTATAAAGCTAATATGTATGATAAACAAATACATAAAATCAATCGTTATTATCCTTCTAGTCAGATATGTTCACATTGTCAAAAAAGACATGATATCGGAGACAAAGAGAAATATATCTGTCCATATTGTGGAGCAGAAATAGATAGAGATATCAATGCTGCGATTAATATTAAGAATAAGGGTCAATTATCTTTTTCTTAATGTAATAAACATTACTACGGTAGGAACTATCGAAAGTTACGCTAGGGGAGATTGTGTAAGAGGCAACCATTGTCCAGTAATCTACGAACCTAGAATCTTGTGACTTTAGTCATGAGAGTGTTCAAATCGTGATATAATACACCCCGTTGGAAGGAGAATATTTCGATGGAAGAATTGACAATTGAACAACAGATCGATGATATTTTAGATAAATTACGCCCCTTTTTGCAGAGAGAGGGTGGAGATATTGAATTAGATCACTTCGATGAGAGTGACGGCACATGCTATGTCAAAATGGTCGGTGCTTGTAACGGCTGTGCCATGGCCTCAAGCGATGTTTCTGACTCAGTCGCTGTCTTGTTAATGGATGAGCTTCCTCAAATTAAAGATGTGAAGCTAATTGAACCTGAACACGAGAGTTTTGAGGATCTCTTGAGACGATTAAAAGAACAAGAACAAGCAAATCGCGAGTTAGAAGAATACAACAGACAACATCGCGGATAATAAAGAAATCTCAATATTTAAGGAAAAGGCAGGGTTTGCGCCCTGCCTTTTGATGTGGTTAGAACAGATTAGAGAGTGGGGAGAGTTTCGACAACATGGATGTTGACGACATAGGTGCGAGCGTTGGTGTTTTCAGAGGTGATGGTGTAGGTTTCATCGCCGAGAGTGGTACCTGCAGTCCAGCTGACATAGATTATTCCATAGGAACTGACATAGCTGGTATCGTTTTTAGCGACAGTGGCGATGTGATTGTCATCGGTGATGTTAGAAGTGACATGGAACTTAGTGACATCAGAAGGAACAGCGTTGTTGACTTCGACAAGTAAATCTCTTGTGCTGGAATTTGCAAGGAGGTAAACGTTGTTAACGTAATTGCCGGTGGCTTCATCAAGAGCGAAATCGGTTGCTAAGAATCCAGTTGCGGAAGAATTTCCGAAGTGGGCTTTAGTGATTTCAGGACCATCGACATCGACAGCGGTGAGATGGAAGACAAATTTGAGAGAAGTAGAGCTAGTGGAAGCGACAGTGACAGTGCTCGTTCCTTCACTGGCAGTGATAGCGAGGTTGAGGTAGACCGAATTGCCATAATAAGAATTACTGTATTTTTCAACAGAAGCGGTGACACCTAAGGAATTGTCAGTCGCATCGACTGTTGCGGTGACAGAATTGATGTCGAAGTCCATGGTGGAGTTGTTTGGAATCTGAACCGTGACGGCATCCTCACCTTTGATGACTTCTAAGTTGGCGTGATAGGTCAAGCTATCTTCGGTATCGACAGTCGGATCTCTTAAGATTGCTTCACCTTCTTTGACAGAGAGTTTTGTGTTGGCGGAGACAGGGCTTGTTAACGATAATTCAGCAGCGGGAGTATCGATAACTTCAATATCGAGATGGATGGTCTTGGAATCATCTGCGGTGGAAGAAAGGATGAAATGAGAATAGCCGAGGGTGTCACCGATGGTGATAGGGAGAGTGAGGGAAGAACTCCCATATCCACTGTAATAGGAGGGCTCTCCAATGGTGACTTCGGAATCCTGAGTGCCAGAAGTGGTGATAGATAAGGCATCAAGATCGACAGAAGAAGTGGAATTGTTGACAGTGGCTTCAAGCTCGATGATGTTACCTTTCATGGCTCTGACGTGAGTGTGAATGATAGAAGAATCATCTTCTTCCGCTTCGGAAGAGACAACTTCTGCAACAGAGGTGTAGTCATAGCCGACTTCGATTGTGCCTTCTAAGGAGATGGCAGGAGTGGAAGTGACGGCGACATTGAAGCTGAGTTTCGGGCTGGTGGTATCATTAGAGACAACGTTGATAACGCTATTTCCGATGGTTTCAAATCCGGTGAAGGAAAGATTGACATAGGTGTCACCCCCCCAATAATCTTCATGTTTTTCACCTGTGCAGGTGACATTGTTTGTTGCGTCAGCTTCGGTGGTGATGGTCATTTTATCAACGGAGAAAGAAGAAGTGGAGACAGGGACGTTGACAATGACTGCTCCAGAAGTTCCTTGGAGAACAGATAAGTCGATGTGATATAAGGAAGTGTCTGTCTCATCCTGAGTAGGAGTTCCTAACTCAGCTTCTGCACTGTCGTAATCGAGGCTTAAATCATTGTCGAGGTTGAAGACAGGGCCGGAGATTTCGTTGATGGTGACATTGATGGTGAAGAGTTTTGTGACAAAGGAGTTACCAAAGGTGACTGTGGTGGTACCAGTGGCAACTGCTTTGTAGGCTTCATACGGACTACCATAGGTAGGAGTGACAGTGGTGACTGTGAATAAGTCAGGGTTTCCGACACTGGTGATAAAAGCGTTATTCGCGATGGAGTCGACATATCCTAAAGCGGTGGAAGGAACTAAAGCAGCGTCATCGGCGAATTGAACACTATTAGCAGTTAAGGTGTCACTGACATACATAGTGACATCCTGCGCTCCGGTGATAGAGGAAGCAAAGTAAGAGTTGAGAGTATCCTCATCAAGGAGATAGACATCTTCAGGATCCTCTAATGCGGTTGTATCGATGCTGATGATGGTGTAGGTATAGCTAGAATTTGCGGTGGCACCAGCGTTCGGGCGGTGATTGTCACTATCCCAGTTGGAGCTAGAGTAGTTCTCACGTTTGAAGCTTCCAGATTTGATGTTGCCATTGACATCAAAGATGACATTACCGCTGTTGATGTACATGGAATAACCTTCGGAATAGGCGCTGTAGGTGACGACAACATTATTATCGACATCGAAGGTGGAGGAGAAAGAAGTGATGGTTCCACCGTTCCATTTCAAGGAGTTCGTGGAATAGTCTCTGGATAATAATTGTGTACTGTAGAGAACAGTCTGATAGACAGTTCCATAGAAGTCGACATTATCGGCGAATTCCTTTTCCGCATCTGCTTGAGAAACCTCATCGCCTTTTGTCGGATTAGCGACAACTTTGTAACGATCAGCCGAAGAACTGTGAATGTCATAGAAAGCATCGCCCTGGAAACCATTGTAGATGTACAAAGATTTAACATTGGAAGAATCAGTCTTGGTGACTAATAACTCTTTGGTGTTGTTGAAGACTTCAACAGTTTTATTGTTGTAATTGTCCGTGTACTTCAAGCTCTTAGGAGCGACAGAACCGAGTTTAGCAAGCGCGGTCTGGAACGCTTCCGCATCTGCAATCGGATTGACGGGTTCGGGTTCAGGTTCAGGCTCTTCGGTTGCCGGAGTCTCAGTGGTTGGGTCTTCAGTGGCCGGAGCTTCAGTCGGAGTCTCAGTTGCTGGAGCTTCAGTCGGAGTCTCAGTTGGAGTTTCTGTAGGAGTTTCTGTAGGAGCTTCAGTAGTGTTTCCGCCACAAGCGACGAGTGCGAAAAGCGCTAATGAAGTGAGTAAAAATGATTTTTTCATATGTTTTACCTCTCTATTTAAGTGCGTATAAGTATAACTTATAAACGTTTAGCAAACAAAACACGTGTTTTTTTAAAAAAACTTGGAATAATCCGTCAATTTGATTGAAAAAATATGAAAAATGAAAAATATCTTGAAATTTTGAAAAAGAACGAAAAAGTTTCATTTGCCACTCACGTAGTGAAAGCGATTTCAAATTCATATTTTTTGGAAAAGTATTCAAAACAGGCAAAAATTATTTGAGCCAAAATCACCAAAAACATTGAAAAAAGGTTGAAAAATGTTAATATCCAGTTGAAATAGCTTGAATCTTTCTTTAAGGATGCATTTTTTTGCTTTCCGATGTTACACTTTTTTCGTTTGATAACGTTTTCATCTACTTTTTTTAGTTTATTTTTAATAATGGGTGATTTTACCCATCATTATTGTTTAAAATGATGTGCAACGAAAAATGCAAATTTACGATGGAGGTGTTTATGAACAAGAAAATTGTCAGCTTTTCTGCTCTGCTCACTCTTTCGTTTTTGGTGACTGGTTGCAAAGGAGATTCTTCTGTTGTGAGTGAAGAACAACCGACGGATATCCCTTCAACTTCAGGACCTCAGACGGAAGTGACGGAGAGTGTGAAACCGAGTGATTCTTATGACTCTTCTTGGACGCCAGGAGAATTCGCAATCCCTGATGCGGTTCAACCGGAGGTGAAGAATCCTCAAGGTATTTATAACAACCTTGGCAAGATGAGAAGAAGTCAGGGAAGAGAAGGACTTCCTCAACAGGGAGAAGGAAATCTTTTGGTTGTCCCGGTTGAGTTTGCCGATGATCTCAGCAACTCGATTGCAATTGATGAATCAGTCCGCGACTCTTTAAACAGCGCGTTCTTCGGGGAGGAGACAAGTGATAAGAGCTTGCCTTCCGTTAAGAAGTATTATCAGCAGTCGAGCTATGGCACTTTGTCTTTAGATGGCGTTGTCGCTCCTACGGTCACTCTTTCTAAAGAGATTTCTGATTATTTAGTCACCGCTTTGGCTCAAGGGACCAATGTTGTAATCAGCGAGATTATCGATGAGGTTTATGATGCGTTGTTCGATAATTCTGAAACGTATTATCTTCCTGATTTTGACAGCGATGATGATGGGAGAATTGACGGCCTTGTCTTAGCGTATTCTTGGCCGGCAGCAGATTATTTCTATGGAACTTCTCAGTATGAATTGATTTCTTCACTACTTGTCAACGATGTGATTTCTCCCAAAGATTTTGTCGGAGAAGCTCCGGTGGCTTCCACTTTCTTCACTAGCTCTCGCATCTCTCAGATGACTAACGTGAGAAACGATAGCCACATCTATATCAGAGGAGTCGGTTCTCTTCTTGGAATTGACAGTTATGATGATGTTAAAGGAAACGAGAATACGGGATTGTTCCGCGCTCCTTTGGCTGGCTTAGACATCATGGATGGTAATATTCAAGATCACAACCCGTTCACCAAATACATGATGGGATGGATCAATCCTCAGGTGATCACTCCTTCTTCGTTAAATGAAGACCTTGAAATCTCACTTATCTCAAGCGCTGAGGCTTCTGATGCAGTTTTGCTTGCGCCGGAAGACACTGGGCTTTACGGCGAATATTTATTGGTCGACTTCTATACTCCTTATGGATTAAATGAGGTTGATGTGGAGTATTCCTATGCTTACAACCCCTATGGAACCTCAAGAAAAGGACTTTCCGAAGCGGGAGTGAGGGTCTATAAAGTCGACAGCAGACTCGTAGAAGGGAAGCTTGGTGATTACTCTATGACAGAGGAAGAGCCAGACTTTGACAAAACCTTTGTCGCTAAGGATGGAAACACCTACTCTTATCAGTATGACTTCGCTTTCTCTAACGACTCTGTCAACGAGTATCAATCCAGCGGTATCTATGAAACTTATCCGCTTGTTGAACTTCTTTCGAAACGCGGTGCTAACCGTCACATGGTTGATTACACAGTCACCTTCACCAATGAGGATCTCTTCTTAGAAGGAGATTCCTTCGGCGATGAAAATGGTGCATATTTCTATCAGGACTTCCGCTTTGATGGAGATGGATATCAAGGATCCTCTCTCGATATCACATTCGAAGTCACTTCTATCTCTTCAAACGAAGCCACTTTGAAACTCAGGAGGAAAGCAGCATGAAAAAACATATTATATTCCTCTCACTCTTTTTGTTAAGCGCCTGTTCTTCTCTCGATACTCAAGTCGTTATCAAGAGACAGAATGAAGAGGCGAGCTCAGAGCAGATTGAAACTTCTTTCGATGCGTTTTTCTCCGGCAATGTTCAGTTTGAGACAGTTCAAAGAGACCTGTATTCCGGAGAAGAAATCTCAATCCACGATGAGGTCAGCTCTAAGAAAAAAGTGACAGTTGTCAAACGCGGTGAAAAAATTCTCTCGCAGAAATTTATTGTCTCTCAAAATGGTGTCGCAGTTGAGCAGTATCTCAATTTAGCAAACCAGATCAAGACAAGAACCATCTCTGAAAACAGTGAGCTCTTCACCAAAACCTATGCAAATCCGTTCACCAATGTCATCGGAGAGAAGAATCTCTTCGATTACTTCACGTTGGAAGATGGTCAAGCTTCAAAGCTTCTTCGCATCAACGACTTTGGTCGTATCGTGTTAGAACAAGCGTTCGAGAACTTCTTCCCGTTTTATGAAAACACCTATGTTTTTGATCCTCTTACCAAGAAAGAGAAAATCATTGATCTCACTGTTTCTCTTGCAGAAGATGGAAAACCAACCTCTCTTGAATTCACAAAGTCTTATGAGGATCGTTACGGTGCTATCTTAGTCTCTTACTCTTCTGAATTAACTTCTGTTGAGACAGTCAGTTCCCTTGCAAAACAAGTGTTCTCCGGAACTGCTGAACAAAGAACAGCGCTTCAGACTTCATTGGATAATCTTTACACTCAGATGCAGGCGGGAAACTTCGTTCAGACTGTCAATATGGCGACTAACTACTATCCTACCTACCACAATTACTACAATTTTGCTCCTGCCTCTAATGCTGGTGCGATGATTTCAGATTTAGCTTTCAACAGCTCTTACGGACTCACCTATATCGGAATGGCGGTCAACCAACAGGGTCAGTATTATATGGCTGGCGTCTCACCCGATGCGGATTATTCCGGTGCTGCTTCTAACGCGACCTACGCTTCGTTTGATGAGATTCTTCCGCTCTACCAGAAGATTTCTCCTGACTTCTTCACCTATGATGAAACTCAAGGAACTTACACTTTTGATATCGGTTCTTTTGTCTACAACGACTATATGTTCTCCTTTTCCATCTTAGATGCAATCTTTGGTCAAGGAGATCCGCTCGCTCAGAAGATGGGAGCATATTTAGCTTCCTCTTCTTCCTATTCTTTCAATTTCCACACTCTTACCATCAAGATTGATGAAGAAACCTCTCTTCCGATCTTCACCTTGGAATTCACCCCTTATTTCTCAGCGACACCGATCACTTCTACAGTCACTTTCTCTGACTTTGGCGCTGTGAATCTTTATTCGGATGCGAAGCTTGGCACTGCCTTCCGTATCCTGATTGGAGAATGATTATGAAGAAACAACTCACATTATCACTGCTCTCTTTTCTGCTTTTGACCGGCTGTGCCAAATCCGGCGTAGAGAGAAAAGAGAAGACGCCGATTTCCGACGAGCAGTTCCTCCGTTTTGAAAATGCCTGCCAGCAGATGGTAGACCATCCTTTCCGCATGAGCTATGAGGGAACAATCACAGAAGAATACCCGGATGTTTACGCGTATTTTAACAACACAGTGACTGCATCTGCGTTAAGCGAATACGGCACATACAAGAGTGAAACGGATACTGTACATGAAGCGATTCGTTTGATTGATGGCAATGTTCAGAACACCTACTTTGAAGATGAAGAAGGCTTCGCAGTGGAAGCTGCCCTCTCTGTGAACAATGAAGTTTCCTATGAGCCCTATAAAATTTTCGGCCGTAAACTTGTTTACTCCACCTATTTTGCTAATCCTTTTGATTCCATTTCGGGGGATGACTTCTCTGAAGACGCTGTGATGAATTCCACTAAGGCGTATTATCTTTTGAACACCTTTACTGGAATTGAACACTCTGTCAAATCTGCGAAGTTCACTTTCGATGAGGAAGGAAGATTTGACAAAGTCATCTTCGATTTCAACAAGACTCCTTTCGGCATAGTCGATGGCTATGACACCTTAGATGGCTACCGCACGATGACCGGTCAGATTCAGTTCACTTATGATGTCGTTCCCTTTGAACCAATTCAGCCTTCTAATGTGGAACAGAAAGCTTTGAAAGAAAAACTTTCTAATATTTCTAACAACTTCACTCTTTTCATTGACTCTGATGTCTTAGCCGCTCCCGTTCTTGTCTATGTGACAGAAGGCCTTGTTTATATTCACTACGATGCGAACAAATCTTATTGCACCTATGGAGATCAAGCCTATCTATTAAGAAATGGAAGCTATCGTCCTTACACGTTTACAAGCGATTGGGAATTCTCTGCCGAGGGAAATCAGTCGATTGAAAATATCGTTCCGCAGTACAGCTCTTATTCTTCAAATATCTTCGATCAAGTGAGCGAAAACACGTATCGTATGAAAGAAGAAGCAGTCAAATATTCAGCTGATCGATTCTTTATCCCTCAACTTGGATTAGAGGGTGGATATGGAAAGAAATTCACTGCGACCATCCGTGAAAATTCACTTCTCTTCACCGGTGTTTTCGCTAGCAGCTCTGCAACAGAGACAGTGAAAGCTGTTCTCTTTGATTGCGGAACGACCACCTGTCCTTCTTGGCTCAGCGAGAAGGATATTGTCAAATAAGGAGGTTTCTATGAAAGCTACAAAATTGTTACTTTTACTGCCTCTATTATTAGCAGGCTGTAACCAAGGAGGAAGTGAAACTCCCTCTGAGACACTCCCGCCTGTGGATTCATCCACAGAGACATCGACAGAAGCTCCTGATACTTCTGATCAGAGCGATCTTCTCTCTGCTCGTAAAGCTGTGAACTCGCTCCGCGGTGTAGACCATATGGTCAGTGTCAATCAGAAAGTCTTTGTCAATCAGGCGGATCAGGGCTCTTATACCACTGAAGATATCTATATCGAACATTTCTATAACTATCAGTATTCTTATGATGAAGAAGAGCTGACTGCTTATCGTAAAGAGACAGAGCTTCATTACGGAACTTTGGTAGAAGGTACGCACGATATCATGACAGATGCAAACGGCAATCCGAAAATCAGCATCTCTTCCTATCCGGATGAACTTTATTTCAAAGATCCGAAAAATGGCACTGTCTTACAAGAGACAATCACCATGTCTAACACCATCGAGACTTCGATCATGGCTAACTATAACTCCAGCACCGGAATGTATGATCCTATTGTCTTTGAAGAAGAGTTTAAGAATCCGTTTGACTTCATTCTCCCACGTGACTTGATCAAGCTCGAAGATGCCGGCAGCAAACACCGCTTCAGCCTTTCTCTCTCCAAGGCGGAATTCTTAGCTGACTGTTATGGTGCAAATGCGACCAACAAGATTGATTCCTGTGTCATCACGACTGACAGCGAATATCAGATTGAGCGTATGACCTTTGTCACTCCTAGAGAAGGAGGCTATGACTTAGGCTATTCTTACGAGAGAACTTCTGAACTTGTTATCACCATCACTGGAAGAGGAGATGATTATCATCTCGATCATTTAACTCCGTATACCAACTCAAATACGGAATTAGAAAACGCTTTTAATGCTGTCATCAATGCAAACAGCTATCGCTACGAGAAGAGATATCTTTACGGCGAGGTCGGTTCCACTGAGAATCCCGAAGATAACATCGAGGACAAAATCGCTGGATACATGACCAAAGAGCGCTGCTTCTTCCACCATAAAGATTCACCTGATGATGTCGCTCCTTATCAGTTAGGCGATGATTACGACTATATCGCCAACAAAGAGGGTGATGTTTATTACGGCTACGAATACAACATGGTGGGAACTGATTGGAAGTGGGGAAAAATCTCTGTTTCCGTCTCTGCTTATTACACCTTAGAGACATTCAATGATATCGGGCCTAATTTGTCCCGCATATCTCCAGCTATCTTCCGCTTGAAAGAGGGAACAGACAACACGTATGTTGTCGATGATTCTTTCCTATATCGTGTCGGCAGTTTCTTCGACTTCCAGTTCTTAGGAGTCAACTCTCAAGTCTTAGAGACCAACACTTCTGAGTTTGAACTGACTTTAGAAGAGGATGGGTCCTTTGTGGTCAACACAGGATTTATCTACTACGATAACGGGACAAAA
>JALFLX010000032.1 GCA_022774485.1 Bacilli bacterium | reverse complement strand
TAGAAAAAAGAACAAGGAGAAATATCCTAAGTTACATCATCAAAAATGAACTTCGATATCACTCATGATGACTCAACACCTGTTTTGCTTGAACGAAATTCATAAAAGTCTTCATAAATAAACCGATAATATGAACTGCTGTTTCCCTCATATTCTTCTACAAAACCACTGAGATTTCTGGAGACAAAATATATTGCATCGAATTTCAAATGCTCCGTGACATCGTCACTAGAGGCAACAGCATCGCTACTTTCACAAGAAACTCACCTGAACAAAGGAACATCAATATGAGTGATTTTTCATTCAAAGGAACCTCTAAAACAAAGATATGATTCTGATATTCCTACAGGAACATCACATAATAAATCGGCAGATACATGATTTTGCCAAGTATTTTCACCTCCCTGGCGTTTGAGAGAACAACGGCGTTTTTCACATGATAATCCTCATTTTCGACAAAGCGTTTCAGCGCACTGTGAACTGTGTAATCCTTTCCGGATTTCACCTCAATAGGTACCGTAGATAAATTCTCATAATCATCGATTAAGAAATCCACTTCTCCATTATTTCTATTGTCGTAATAATAAAGATTTCTACCATGTGCTTTCAGTTCACACGCAACTAAATTCTCATAAACGGAACCTAAATTGATGCTTCTTTCATCATCGAGAACAGCATGAACATTATTCCCGTACAAAATACCTGTGAATATACCTACATCGTTGAGATACAATTTCAATAAGTTTTTACCACAGGATTCAATCAATGGAAACGTTGGATTGGAGATCGCTTTGACTTCTAAAGCGATTCCGGCGTGAATCAAATAGTCAAATTCATCTTGATAATGAGAAAATGTTTTTCCTTTAACCCCATCGATATCTTTTATTACAATGCGTTTTTTCTTGTTTTCTAAAGTGGAGGGAATCATCTCATAAATACGTTGTATTTTCAATCTATTTTCAAGATCATATTTTGATGCATCAACCTCATAAAACTCGTGAATTTCATTTTGGATAGTTCTAACAGAGACGATATTGTACTCTTTTAAATAAGAGTTCACAGCATCAGGAAGTCCACCGATTAAAAGATATTTTCGGAATAGATTCATCAGATTATTATGAGTCGTAACATCAAGACTTTTTCTTTTGATGAAGTGCTGACGAATGATATCTATCGCACTTTCATGAAATCCATTCGCATAAAGAAACTCTTCGAAATCGAGTGGATACATCCGAACAACGGTGATACTTCCCATCGGAATAGACGTGGTCTTGTTAAGTGTAACTCCTAAAAGAGAACCGCTTGCGATGTACGTGAATCGATCATCTTGTTTCAAAAACTTTAAAAGTGTCAAAAAATGAGGATATGTCTGAATTTCATCCAAGAAGATCAGCGTATTCTTTTTTTCTTTCATCTTATCTCCAGCAATCATACTCACTTGGAAATAAAAATCCTGAATTGTTCTCACATTCTCAAATCGCTTATCCTGAAGAGAATCCTCAACGAAATTAATCTCGATATAATTCTCAAAAAGTTCTCTTCCAACATGTCGGATAATAAAAGATTTTCCAACCTGTCTTGCGCCATCTACAACCATGATCTTATTACATTCTGATGCAAAATGCTCTTTGAGTGTCTTTTCTATTTTCCGGAATAACATAACCCCTCCGTTGACTTTTCAATATAAATATATAGTTTTTTCGTTGACTTTTCAATATAAAACAAATCGATTTCTGTTGACTTTTCAATATAAATATATAGATTTTTCGTTGACTTTTCAAAAACATAAATAAGCCACTACAAACGCATACAAAACGAAAGAACCCTGAATAACCCGTTTGACTTCTTATATCTTTCATAAAGTGTTCAAGAAAAACTATTTTCAAAAAACCAATAATGATAGGAAAGAAACAATCGAAAGAATAAGTCTTTCTTCCTTTTCCTTCATGATAGAATACTACAAAGGAAAATGAATCATGAACTACATATTTCTTGGAAGAAACGGCGATTTTCACAATCCAGAATCTGTGATTGTCTCAGAGGGTGGAAAGTACTATAAAAGAAGAGAGAATACCGATTGGGAATTTCTAGAAGATATCGAGATTCAAAAAATCGAACTGGGAACAGACAACCGCTATTATGAGATTGATGATGCTTCACTTGATCAAATCATCTCACGCTGGAGCGGCAGCAGATACGGATATCGAAATATAGAAACGGAGGATGTTGAAAATGATATTAGATATGGTGAAGAATACGACTGAACAAGCTTTGATTTCCATCGTGATTGCAAAGGTGGAAGATATTTTTAAAAATGAAGCAACCGGGCATGATGCTAGCCACACCATCAGAGTATATAAAACAGCCAAAAAACTCTGCGAAGGAACAGGTGCAAATACTCTTATTGTCTCTTTAGCCAGCTTGCTTCATGATGTCGATGATGTGAAAATCTTCCCCACTCACATCAACGATGAAGCAGCGAGAGAAATCATGTTTGAGCTGAAGATTAACGAAGATGAAAAAGAGCAGATTCTTCATATCATCCACCAGGTTTCCTTTGTCGGAAAAGACAGTGTCACCCCGGATACTTTAGAAGGAAAAATCGTTCAAGATGCCGATCGCCTTGATGCTCTCGGAGCGATTGGAATCGCGAGAGCTTTCGCCTATGGTGGAAACAAAGGAAGAAAGCTTTACGATCCAAATGAAACAATTAACCCGGAGCAAGGAAAAGAAGAATATCGCAAGAACAACAAATCCACCATCGCTCACTTCTATGAGAAGCTTCTTTTGTTAGAAGATATGATGAACACTGAGAAAGCGAGAGAAATTGCACATCGAAGAACACTGTTTATGAAACAGTTCCTCGATGAATTCTATCTCGAGTGGGATGGTAGAGATTAATTACAATAAGGCTACAAAACGTAGCCTTTTTCTTTTTGATTTGAAATGAAACCTTAGGTATATCATCGAAAGTTGGCTCTGAATTATAAAAGAGATAGCAGTTTCTTTCATTTGGTTATTGTCTGATTTTTATATATTTTTCTTCTAAATGACATCACAAAAACAACAAAAGAAGCTCAGGAAAAGAATTGTGTTTATTTCTGTTCATTTTTGTTTATTTTAGAGCTATAAAAGATTGTTTATAATCATAATGAACAAAGAAGTTGTTCAACTTTGTTTCGTTATATAATTTTCTCATAAGAGAAAAGAGAGAATTCATTATGAAAGTAATAGCGGTTGATATCGGTGCGACCAGTGGTAGAGTGATGACAGTCACCTGCGCGAATTCAAAAATCTCCTACTTAGAAAACCATCGTTTCCCAAACTCTCTGATTGAAAAAGAAGGAAGACTCTTTTGGGATTTTGAAGCGCTGATCAATCACATTATCAAAGGAATTCACATCGCGCTAAAAGCTGACGATGAAATCCAAGCTCTCTCGATTGATACATGGGCTGTCGATTTCGGTTTATTAGACAGAGAAGGAAACCTCTTATCACTCCCTTTAGCATATCGAGACACGCACAGCTTTGAGACTCAAAAAGAACTGTTAAATCAATTTTCCTTTGAGAAGCTCTACAGCATTACCGGCATTCAGAATCTTCACTTCAACACCATCTATCAGCTCTACCGATATCCTCTTGTGAAAGAAGCAGATAAAATCCTGATGATTCCGGATCTTATCGCTTACCGTCTCACCGGAAAGATGAGATTAGAGAGAACAAATCTCTCCACCACTGCGCTATATAACCCACAAAAAAGAAAAATTTCTGAAGAACTCTTAGAGCTCATCGGTGTAAGAAAAGAACAGTTCCCTGAAATCATCGATCCTGGCGAAGCTTACGGAGACCTTAGCAAAGATCTTTTCCCGGAATTGAAAAGAGACATTAAAGTCATCGCCTGTGCAAGCCATGACACAGCCAGTGCTGTCTTAGGTGCAAACATCGAAGAAGATGATGCATATCTCTCTTCCGGAACCTGGTCACTTCTCGGAATGGAGCTTAAGGATCCAATCATCACAAAAGAGAGCAGAGAGAAGAATTTCACCAATGAGGTCGGATATCAGCACACCATCCGCTTCTTGAAGAACACCATGGGAATGTTCTTGATCAACGAAGTCAGAAATGACTTTAAGAAAGATGGGTTGATTATCCAACCCGGAGAGATTATCTCCTACATTGAGAAAAGAAAAGGAGAGACAATCTACCTCGACTTAGATGATTCAAGCTTCGAGACTCCTGGAAACATGAGAAAGAAAATCGAAGAATACGCAAAGAAAACCGATCAGAAACCGATAGTTGATCCTGGAGACTACTTCCATTCCATCTATCTATCCATGGCTATCAAATACAGGATGCTCATCGAGAATCTAGAAAAAATCACACAAAGAAAGATTCATAGATTCCTAATTGTCGGTGGCGGAAACCAAGCGGTTGTCTTGAATCAGTACACTGCCAATATGCTAAACCGCGATGTCATCATCGGATCAGAAGAAGCTACAATCTTAGGAAATGCGCTCGCTCAATTTATCGCATTGAGACAGATTGAAGATGTGAAAGAAGGAAGAAAAATCATCACAAACTCATTACCTCATAGAGAATATCATCCACAAGATATCGATTTATTCCAAAAGGAATATGAACAATATCAAAAGATCACAAGAAAGGACAACTGATTATGAACAAAGAAATTGAACAGCGTTATCTTCTCGCCAAAGAGAAATACGCCAGAGTCGGTGTCGACACAGACCTCGCCTTGAAAAAATTAGATGATGTCGCAATCTCTGTCCAGTGCTGGCAAGGAGATGACATCCAAGGATTCATCTCGGATGCTTCCCTCTCCGGCGGCATTCAAGTCACTGGAAACTATCCTGGAAAAGCAAGAAATCTTAAAGAGCTCCAGATGGATATTGAGAAGGCGTTCTCTCTCATCCCAGGTAAGAAGAGATTAAATCTCCACGCAATCTATGTCTCCTCCCCCTTAGAAGGAAGAGATATCGATCAATTAGAGGTCAAAGATTTCCAAGGTTGGATCGATTGGGCAAAGAAAGAAAACATCGGATTGGATTTCAACCCGACTTGCTTCTCTCACCCGATGTACAAAGATAACTTCACCTTAGCCTCCCCCGATGAAGAAGTCCGTTCTTTCTGGGTCAGACACTGCAAAGCATGCGTCAAAATCGGCGATGACATCGGAAGACAGCTCAATGATAAATGCGTCACTAACATCTGGGTTCCGGATGGAATGAAAGACAATCCGTACTCTCATCTTGAAGCGAGAGAAAGATTGATGAAATCATTGGATGAAATCTTAGCGACACCTTACAGCAAAGAAAATGAATTGTTAGCAGTTGAGAGCAAGTTCTTCGGCATTGGTGCCGAGAGCTACACAGTCGGAAGCTCTGAGTTCTATTTAGGTTATGCTATCAAAAACCAAATCGGTATCTGCTTAGACGCCGGGCACTTCCATCCTAATGAATTTATTTCTGATAAGATCTCCTCAGCTCTCATGTTTGTCCCTGAGCTTCTCTTACATGTCTCTCGTCCTGTCTACTGGGATAGCGATCATGTTGTCATCTTCGACGATGAGCTTCAAAGAATCGCTCAGTCCTTAGTTAGAGAAAACGCGCTCAGCAGAACTCATATCGGCTTAGACTTCTTCGATGCCACCATCAACAGAATCGCAAGCTGGGTTATCGGAACAAGAGCGACACAGAAAGCTCTCTTAAAAGCCTTCTTAGAGCCGAAAGAAGAACTTCTCAAAATTGAGAACGATTGCAACTACACCAAGAGATTGATGCTCACCGAAGAGTTAAAAGCCTATCCTTGGGGTGATGTCTACAACTACTTCTTAGAGAGCCACGGAGTTAAGAGCGATGAGGATTGGTATCAGGATGTCGAAGAATACGAAAAAGAAGTCTTAAGTAAAAGAGGATAAAAACCATGGAAAAAGCTAGAATTGTCAATCTCCCTACCGTGCAGCAAGTCATTAAGACTGCTAGCAACATGTACCGCTTAGGTTGGGACGAAAGAAACGGTGGAAACATCTCCGTCATCATCGATCCGGAAGAATATTCTCGTTATCTTCCCACAGAAGCAATCCGCACTTTCCCTCTCTCTTTCAACGCCAAAGAACTTGCCGGAAGAGTGTTTGTCGTCACGGGAACTGGTAAGTATTTCAAAAATGTTGAAGATGCTCCTGAAGTCAATCTCGGCATCGTCCGCATCAGCGAAAACGGCGATAAAGCAGAGCTTCTCTGGGGCTTTGAAGATGGTGGTAAACCGACAAGCGAGTTCCCAAC
>JALFLX010000015.1 GCA_022774485.1 Bacilli bacterium | reverse complement strand
TAAACCGGAGAATAAACCAACTAAGAGAAGACCGCCAAAGGTATTACCCATCAAACCAATTTTAAACTTGGAAGCATCCCATAAAGTAAGCTGAGCAACTGTGGTATCCGCCTTGACAAAGGTGATTGCACCAGAAGCTAAGACTTCTCTGATAAGGGAGATTAAGACTAAGATAAGGAAGAATCCAAGAGCAGAACCAAGTGTATCACCGAGGGTATCGGTGAAATCACGAGAGAGGATATCTTCACTCTTCTGAACGACAAGGCTAGTCACAGCGACAAAGGGAATAATCGGAAGAAGAGCAATAGAATACTTTGTTGACTCAGCTTGTGTTAAGAAGCCGAAGAACTTGCCAACGAGAATCATAGCGATGGTAGAGAGTCCAGCTGAGATGATCGCAGCAACAACAGCAGCAGTGACCTTAGAAAGATTCTTTCGCAATAAGGATAAAATGAGATTGGTAATCAAAAGGACAAGTACGACAATTGCACCGATAGCAAGAGCAGCCTGGACACGAGCAGTGGCAATGACAGCAAGAGTGAGGCCTAAGAAGAGAGAGAGAACAGGATTATTGAAGAAGAGTCCGTCCACAAAGGAACGTAAGAAACCTTTTTTGTTTTCCATTTTCATTACCTCCCTTGGCAATCTGCGAGAGCGATGTCAATAGCTACCTTCATGGAGTCATAAGTATCCATAACAGTGACGCCTCCGTAAACATCTTCACCGCCTAACTGATATCCGATGAAGATTTTCTTATTGCCATCAACTTGTTCTTCACCGACACCATGGCCATCCATCAACTCGACATATTTGTATCCGACAACGGTGTTATCGATAATACCGATTGCAAATTTGATACTGTCAAATTCAGGATAATAATTTTGCAACAAATAGTAGAAACCGATCTTGTTGTCATTGAAAGTGACTTTGCTTGCTTCATAGATGACATGTTTCGGATCATTGAAGTCCGTGAAGAATTCTTCAGCGACAGCAGTGCGATCAGGGAAGACAGCTGTGAGGTATTTTGAAGGAGTGAAGGTAGGACCAGAGCCAAGAATCTCTGCTGCATTGCGCTTTGCACAATCAGAAAGTGCAAAATCAACCGCCCACTTTTGAGAATTATAAGCATCACCAGTGACACCGGCATCCACATCTGGACCACCTAACTGATACCCGACAAACATCTCTTTTCCTTCTACTTTCTCAGCAGTTTCACCATGTCCTTCGAGGGTATCGAGGAACTGATATTTCACGACTGTTGCATCTTTGATTCCGATACGGAATGAGATGATATCGTATTCTGCACCGCGATTGACAAGGTCATACATAAAGCCAAAGGAATCATCTTCGAATTGAACAGCATAGCCAGCGCTGATATATTTCTTTGAATTATCTTCATCACTGATGTTGAAAAGAACACCATCAGTAGCGACGTTTTTTGTATCTGCAAAGAAATTGACAACAAGGTCCTTGCCTGGATTTTCAACAACATCAGATCCCGGTTTCGAAGCAAGGGTATCAGCGACAAAATACGTACCGACAGAAAGTCCGGTTGCAGAGATAGCAGCAATACCGGTGATTAAGAGAACTTTTAATAATGATGTCATTGTTTTGTCCTCCTTATAATTGAATGAAAGCGCCAGTGTTAGGATCAATCGGATGATTGACACCATTTAAGATGGCGACTGCGACAAGAACAACAGCTAATGAGATAGAGACAATCATCGGGACTAAATAATCTCTTGTTCTTCCTTTGATAATCTTGTCGATAAACGGAGTGAGAACGTTAACAATCAAGATTGAATAAGCGACACCTTCCGGTAATCCAACTACTCTGCGGAAAACAAAGGTGAGGAGAGCAGTAATCAAAGCCATGATGACACGACCGCTCTTTGCAGTCGGAGTAGTGACAGGGTCGGTGAGACAGAGCACACCGCCAAAAACAATACCGCCAACCATGGTGTAAGCAAGCGCATGACGGAACGCGTAAAGGCCATCTCTAGCGCATAGGAACATGAGAACAAAGGCGAGATAAAGTGAGCCGACATAGAAGACTGGAGTTCTCCAGTCGATGATACCGCGGATTGAGAGATAGATTGCAATCAAGACTAAGACAATGGCAAACGTTTCGCCTAAAGAGCCTAAATAATTGCCGATTGCGAGATCGAATAAGGAAGGAGCACCTTCTCCAAATCCCATGATAGTCCCAAAGCCAGAGCTCACGCTTGTGATAGAGGAACCGGTGGTGATAGAACCTTCTACCGAGGTCTTTAAAGAACCGGTGAAGGCTAACTGATAGAAAACACGGCCAAAGACTGCGGGGTTAAGGATGTTTTTACCAAAGCCACCGAAGACGAGCTTCATGACAAAGGTAGCAATAAAGGCAGTGATTCCTAACTGGTACCAAACAGCACCGACTGGGCATAAAAGGGCGATTAACAATCCGGAGACAAAGGAATAAGAGTGAACGATTTTGTAGAGGTATTCTTTAATGGGAGAGACACCTTCTTGCTTATAGAAGAAGACAGGAAGATAAGTGAAGACATCCGCTAACATGGCAAAAGCCATGGAGACAAGACCATTGATGATGACAGCGACAAGCGCAGGTGTTCCCTGTTTCACGCCGTAGAAGATCATCGCACAAATCCAAAGGACACAAAGACAAAGGAAGAATTCCATCATCTGAGAGAAAGTGGATTGCTTTCTTCTCATATGAGGAGCGAACTGTTTTACTTCGTTCATTTATTTTCCCTCCTTTAACGCCTGAAGCACGATGGCTTTGGCTTTCATGACATTTTGACTGACTTCGATGCGGCTCGGGCAGATGTAGGAGCAAAGTCCACATCCACAGCAACGCTCTGCATGAAGTTCTTTCATGCGCTGTAAATCATTTTTCTTCAACGCCATCTGAATTTGAACCGGCTGGAGATCCATCGGGCAGGAATCGCAGCAGTTTCCGCAGTGCCAGCAAGGTTCTGCTCTGCGGTTTTCTTTCTTCATAACGATGACACCATTTGTTTGAAGCAGTGTCGCATAAGAAGGGGTATCAATGGCATTTCCATTCATCGGACCACCGTTGATGTATTTCAACTTGTTTTCTTCATCTTGAGGTAACTCACCGATCAAATCGCTTGCTAAAGCGCCATAAGGTGTTAAGACATTTCTCGGATGAGGAATCTCACCAGCCACAGTGATACAACGAAGAGTAGGAACTTTACCGGTCTTGAAGAAAATGCCTAAGCTGATAAGCGTGTAGATGTTATCGACGATACAACCCGCTTCAATCGGAATGTTCATATACTGACGCTTGGTGACTAATGTGACAAGGTTACGCTCATAACCCATCGGATAACGATCCTCAGAGAGATAGAGTTTCACAGGGAGATCAGGATGTTTCTCCATCCCTTTCTTGCAAGCTTCAATAAGGGCTGGTTTATCTTTCTTTGTGCAGAAAGCAACTTCTTTGGCACCAGAGAGTTTCAAAAGGTAAGGAAGAGCGTCAAAGAGGCTGTCGCACTGCTCTGCACCATAGATGTAGTCAGTCGTTAAAAAAGGTTCACACTCAATCGCGTTGACAATGATGTAATCGACCGGTTTTCCAGAGTTGAATTTGCGGTAAGTGGGGAAGCCCGCACCACCGAAACCAATTACACCGCTATCCTTGATTGCCTGGATGATCTCCTCATTGCTCGCATCGAAAGGAAGGGGATTCTTTACTTCCCACTCATCGACTTTGGAATTCTTGATGACAAAACAAGACTGTTCACGACCAGAAGCAGTGAGAACAGGTCGAATATCTTCAATTACACCTGCAACAGAAGAATAGATGGGGAAGTCATCAGGCGCTCTAGTTCCCAATAACGTTCCTTTTTTAACAGATACACCGACACTAAGCGCATTGTTCAGCGGATTCCCGCGTCCATCAACCGCGGGGATATAGACATATTCCGGTTCTAAAGTTTCATATGGTTGATTCACCGTCTGTTCTTTTTTTCCGGGGATATGTGTCGCTTCACTAGAACGGAATAAATGAAATGACATGTTTAATACCTCGTAAGTATATTTTAATAAAGGAAACGAATAAACATAAGGAATATTGTTACTTTAGTTGAAAAGAGAGCCGGCATTGCACCGGCTCTCGAACAATCACAGCAAAATTCAGATTAGGCGAGATAGGAGAAAGCGACTTTAGCAAGAGCTAAGAAAGTCTCAGCTTCAGTCATGGAAGCACCGGTGCTGACAGTACCGAAGGACCAGATCTTGTCATCGCCCTTGGTAGCAGCGATATCAGCAGAGAGGTCAAGACCGACAAGAGCAGTCTCAACTTTGGCGATGTTCCATTTCCAACGGCTGTTGTTGACAACTTCCTTAGAACCATCAGTGATATTCCAATAGCCATTGTCTTTCTCAGCCTTGGTCGCAGTGCGATTGCCTCTGGTGCCAGGAGCGACAACAGTGCCATCCGCTTTGACCTTATTGATGTTGTGAAGCATGGCGGCATGATAATAGGACTGAGCTAATTCAAGAGTAGATCCGAAGTAGTCAAGAGAGTTAGTGAATTCAGCAGCAGTGACAGCAGCATTGGAGAAGCCGAGAGCTTCTTTCTGATAAGCAGTCTCAAGGACAGAACCAGTGAAGAGTTCACCAGCAACACTTAAATTCTTAGCATAAACGGTAGTAGTGGTAACATCGTTCTTGGTGGTAGAGACAGTGAGTTTTTCATCATCAGTGAAGAGAGCAGCCTCTTCATCAGTTAACTTAGCAGCTAAGGTCATGAACTGATCGGTTTCATTGATGAAAGCTTTCTTGATTTTCTTATCGGCACCAAAGTGGAGCTCAATCTGAGCAAAGCACATGGAGTGACCATTCCTTTCACGGCCTTCGATCATATCTCTAGAATAATGAACAGTAGCTAAAGATTCACCTTTGAAAGCCTTGGTGGCTAAGTCGATGTAGGTCTGGAAGGAACCAGTGGTAGCACCAGAAGCGGTCTTATCAACAGTGTCCTTGGATAAATCTTTGCCGACTAAAGCAGCTTCGATCTTGGCAGTGTTGCCTTTCCATCCTAAGAAGCCCTCTTTGGTAGGCCAATATTTAGAATCAGCGCTGGCCTTGTTGAGCTGTTTGGTGAGACCTAAATCATTACCTTCAGCATCAGAACCATAGACGAAGTTGTTCTCAAGAGTGTGATAAAGAGAAGCTAACTCATCCTGAGCAGTTAAGGCGCCAATTTTCGCATCAAGATCGGTATCACCTTTCTTGAAAGTGACAGTCTTGCCTTCTGCATCGAGAGTGCCGGCATAGACATCGCCATTGAAATTAAGGTACTTAGCGACATAAGAGTTACCATATTTTCCGGCAATAGTGAAGACAGCATCGGAAGCCTCGGCGACATTAGCAGTGGCTAAGACAGAAGTACCGACCTGGAATTCACCGAAGTGAGCAGCGGCGACTTTGCCATCTTTGACATTGATCTCAGCGCGGATGAGGTTACCACCGGTCATACCATAGGCGACACGGACACCATCTTTCACGGCATCAGCGGGTTTTTCAGTCGGAGCCTCGGTCGGAGTCTCAGTTTCACCACGTCCGCCGCAACCGACTAAGAAAAGAGAAGACAAAACTAATAACAGATTTTTGGATTTCATAAATAAACCTCCTTTGTAGTGTATATGTTCATTTATTACTCGACCATTATACATGTTTTTGCAAAATGAATACACTTTTTTGCATAGTTTTGAATAAAAAGAGTTAGTTTCATTTAATTTTCAACACTTTTTGGCTTTTTTTGAAGTATTTCTATTTCGATTTACGAAGCTTTTTTTATGTTTTTCTCGTATAATGTACTTATGGCAAACAACGAAGAAAAGATATCAATTAAGGATCAGATGCATTATCAACCGGTCAAAGACTCCATTTTGATCGGAACAAGCGCCTTGTTAGTCGGTGTCATTTTAGCGTTCACGTTCGGTTTCAAGCCGAGAGAGGATTCTCTCCATGTAGAAATCCGTTATCAGAACACGCTTTTATTTGATCCGCTTGATCCAAACAAAAACACATCAATTTCATTCCCCGATTCTGGTGAAAGAAATATTGTGTTTCATAAAGAAGATGGACACCTTTTCTTAGGAGAAGGAGTTGATTTTGATTTCTTAGGAGAAAGTGTGACGATTTCTCTTTACGCGGAGGGAGCGATTGAAATCAAAACTGCAGACATCACCTGTCCAGATCACACCTGCTCTAAGATGGGAAAGATCTCATTCACTTACACCCCGATTGTCTGTCTTCCTAACCAGATTCAGGCGATGATTGTCGCAGAGAGTTTACCGGAGTGGGATGCATGAAAAAGTTTCATATCAACACGCGTCGCTTAGTCACTTTGGCTTTAATGGCGGCGCTATCGACTGGTCTTCACTATGTGGAAAGCATCATTCCCTCTTTGCTTCCAATCCCTGGTTTTCGTTTGGGACTTGCTAATATCATCACGCTC
>JALFLX010000075.1 GCA_022774485.1 Bacilli bacterium | reverse complement strand
ATCGTCATGGTGTTTTTTCACCCGTGCTTGCACCGACATCGATGATCGCTTTGAGATCTTTAGAAGGGACATAGGCAAATAATTCCTTTCCACTCTCATCTGTTATCGTAACATTCTTTCCTTTACTGAGTGTGGTGGAGGAAAAGTAGACAATGAAAAAGTAACAATTATAAAACTAGATTTTCAGCTATGTTAATTAAACTAACTTCATGAATGGCAAGGCAAGATACAACTGATTTTCTCGAGGAGTTCTTCTGTGTTATCGACAAGACAGGATACATGATTTTGAATCATTTTTCCTTTTTCTCCATATCCCCATGTGACACCGATAGAAGGGATGTGATTCTCATTGGCTCCGATGATGTCAAGATAGGTGTCACCAACCATGAGAGCTTCTTTTCCATGTCTTGAAAGGCAGAGTGCGATGATATCTTTTTTTAAGGATAAAGAGCTGTCGAGACTTGATCCATAGATGTGATCAAAATAAGAGGCAAATCCGAAATTTTCTAAGATATTGACTGCGAAATACTCTGCTTTTGAGGTGCAAACAAAAAGGTGATATCCTCTTTTCTTCAGGGAGATGAGACATTCTTTGATTCCAGGATAAAAAGAACAGTTGAGCTGTCCGTCTTTTTTATAAAATTTTCGGAAAACTGAGATCGCTTCTAAAATCCTATCCTCAGGGACATTGCAAAGCCTGAAACAATCAGAGAGCGGTGGTCCGATAAAAAAATCTAAATCCTCATAGGGAATGAGAGGAAGTTTCATCTCTTTAAGGGTCTTGATCGCTGAGTGCTTGATGCCAGGAGCGGAGTCAATTAGAGTTCCATCCAAATCAAATAAGATATTTTGCATGAGAACATTGTAAAGGAAAGAAAATACATTATCCACAGAAAAAGAGAGGGAGTCCCTCTCTTTTTGCTCAGGTGTTGTATAGGGAGAGGTTGATGTCTCTCTCCTCTTTGCTAGAACCGGCGTGATGAGATTTCATGATGGTATCCTCTCCGTAGTCAAAGGCGGCATCTCCTTTAGAAACTAAGAGATAATCTCCTAAGAGGGATTCAAATTCATCACAGGGAACCCCGCGACCAAATATTTCTTTTTCGATGACTTCTTTTTTGGTGAAAAGATAGAATTCATCCTGATAATATTTTTGAAAAGTTTCTTCAAATTGCTTCTCTTTTCCTCGCTTGACAAAGAAGGTGGCCGCTCTCGGCTCAATCGCAAAGAAGGGATATTGGAGAGTATCGAAGAAATCCTCATGCTCTTCTATTTTATAGAATTTGACATCCCGGTGACCATGGTCTGCTAAGACGATGAAAATCGTATTTTTTGAATGTAAGATCAAATCTTTGAGCAGCTGATCGATCTTGTGAATCAAGGCGCTGATATTCTCCCCGTGAACTCCTTCCTCGTGGAGTTTGTGATCTGGCTCTGTGCAGTATGCATAGAGGAAATCGTTTTGCGTAACTCTTTCTTTTGTCTCAGCAAAGAAGTTCTCAAGGCTTGGATCTTCTAAGGTGAAAGATTGGATCATATCCGCTTTCTTTCCGCTTTCTCTGATCAGTTGAACAAGGTTTTTATATGCGAAGCGCTGATAGGTGTCAAAAGGAGCTTTTGTCATTGTTTCATCCGCATAGGTGGAAGAGAACATGGTGATCGGAAGCTTTTCTTCTTTCATCTTCTCTGTCCATCCTAACCAGCCAGTCTCACAAGGGTATTTTCCGCTGAGAAGACTTGTAGTTGCAGCGACAGTTGTCGGAGGGAAAACACTGGTGATGGTCTGGAAGTATCCGCTTCTGAAAAAAGGACATTCTTCTTTATACTGCTCTTGAATCTCTCTTCCAAAGCCATCTAAGAGAACAAGACAAATCTTCTTGTCGTTCAGCTGATCGAGAACTTGGTCAAGAACTGCTAACGAGGTGTGATATCCTTCAATATGATAATGGCGCAATATCGAATTAGAAACACTGACAAGGTTGTTAAAGTCTTCAAAGAAGATACTCATGCCCTTTGCCTCCTTATCTCTATTTTACTGAAATCGTCAAGAAAAATGAACTTGATTTTTGTCAATTGGAAAAGAAAAATGCAAAAAACACAAGAGAGAGGCAATAATATTATTCATTGATCTAATGAGGCTTTCTTTCCTATCGTGTCATCTCAATACGAGTTTTGCTTTGACTTTCTTGATGAGGAAAAACAATAAACAGTTAAATAGATAGAATGTAGAGAATAAAACGACATAAGCGATAAATAAGATAAGCTCATAGAAGAAGTTCACTTCGCAGATGCCGATTTTAAAATTCAAAAAAGTCGGGAAATCCACAGGAAGTGGGCAGATTTGAGTAAATGCAAAATTCGGTTTCAACACGTTCTCAGTGATTACATCAGAGGCATCCGTTAAGGAACTAGACCAGTTTGTAATCAAGACAGATACAAACATAGATACCATAATTACACCGAAATAATAGAGAGAGGGAATAAGGATATCTTTCTTTTTAAACTCTGCTAATTTCCAGTAAATCGGCAAGACAGAGAGGACAAAGAGGAGGAGATGAGTGATGGTAAAGTAGAGGAATGAGTAAGAGAAAATCCAGCCGAAGTTCCTTGACTCCGGTTTTCCAAGGTAGAAGAAGACAGTCAAAGCGCCTGCGGAATGGACAAAATAACCGATCTTATAGAAAATCGGCTTCTCAGTGAATAAAGCGAGCAGAACGATGAATTTCCCGATGTCACAGATGAAGAGCGGAATGGCGGCGATGACATTGTTATAAACATTGTATCCATCTCCGATGAGCATCGAATCTTTGCTTAAGAAGAGAAGGAACATCAAGAGCAATAAGGTTCTTAAGATGAAAAGCTTTTTCTCTTCAGTAGATTTTCGAAAGAGGAGAAACAGCGATATTGTGATTGCAAACAAGGCTATGAAAAGAAGAAAGTGGAAGATGTTGAAGTTGTCAAAGAGGAGCGTGCTGTAGATAGAAGAAGAAACCAGCGGTTTTAAGGAGTCAAGCGTGTTAAGGGGAATAGAGAGAACAAAGAAAATCGGATAATAGAGCAACGATTTGAAGTCTTCTTTTTTAAGCCTATCTTCTATCGCAATCAGAATACATGAACCTAAGACTAAGACAGCTTCTAAGAGATATTCAATTTCAATGACAACTGTGGGAAGAAATGAGTTAATTTTGTGGTTGATCTCAAGCTGAGAAGAACTGAGGGAATTGCCGTTTTCAATCGGGAAAGAGCTCATGTTCTCACTCACATAAGAAAAGGTTTTGAACGAGAGAACCATGAAGAGAGCAATCAGCGGCAAAATCAGTTTTGAAATATTTCTGATTTTCGGATAGCGGAAGAAGAGCGAAAGAGGAATGAGGAAAAAAGCCGAGAATCTCAATGTCTGTGAAAATAAGTAGAAAAAGTTAAATTGAGGATCTTGGCCGATGTGTGCAAAAGGATAATAAAACGCAAACGAAAAAGAGCCGAGCGTGAAAAGAATAAGATAAAGAAGCGAAATTGAAATCGCGATTTTTTGAACAGGTGTCAGTTTTTTGTCCATGGTGTATTGAGTTTATTCTATTGTGATATCTTTGTCAAAAAGGAAAAGCTCGCCATGGACAGACGAGCTTAAAATTTTATCTTGATTATTTGAGATGTCACTCAGTTATCACTTGTTGAATATCCGTTCTTCATGTGACA
>JALFLX010000099.1 GCA_022774485.1 Bacilli bacterium | reverse complement strand
TAATGTCGTCCAATTCGCTTGGTTGACTTCCACAGTATGCCCATCTTCTAATGTGACACTCTTAGGAGCGTAGTCAGCGACAGAGAGAAGAGAATAAAGCTGACTTCCCGCAGAAGAGAGCGGTGCGTAATAAGAAGTGAGTCTTTCTTGTTCAAAAGGTAAGATGAACTTCTCACCGCGGAAAAGCTTATCGAAAGCAAAATCAAAATCGCGATAATCTGGATTCTTCTCAAAGAACTGTTCTACATATTCTTTCCCTAAGGCTAAGATCTCCGGATTAGCAAAGCTCACCGCTGTGGAATAATCGTTAAAGATCATATCAATCTTGGCGTAATCCTTGGCGTTTTCAACATTTCTCTTGTCTAAATCGCTTCTCATCGATGCGAACATCGCAAGTTTTGAAATCTTGAGATCAGCTTCTCTTTCTAAATCCAAATATCTCTTGAAGCCTTCTTCTGTCCCGAGTTTTCCTTTGACAGTCTCATAGCTCGGGATAAGCTTTGTCTTCACTTCCTCAAGATCTTTTAAAAACGCATCCTCATCCGCGTAAATTCTCGTTAAATCCCATCTGTTTTGTTCCATGGAAATATCCTCCTGATGTCTATATATCTTAACAATCTGACGCTCCGTTTTCAAATGCGGTACAAAAAGAGAAAACGTTCGACAAAAAGTGATGAAATGAAAGAGTTTTCATACCCTACATCCAAAGGATGAGACTATAATTCAAATGATAGGAAATAATCATTATGTTATTAGATACGCTGATTCAAATTCCACATGAGAGCAACCCTCAGGCTTTCAAGATTTTACTGCCTCTTGGTCTTTTGCTTCTCTTTGCAAAAGTCTTCGCTCTCTTGCTCTCTAAAATCAAAGTCCCTCAAGTCATCGGATACCTCTTTGCGGGCTTAGTAGTCGGTTTGATTTATTTAATCCCAGGGCAGAATATCTTGACAGATTACACAGTCACCAACGGTCTCTCTTTCTTCTCAAAAGTCGCTGTCATCCTCATCATGTTCTCCGCAGGTATTGAAACAGATATCAAGAAAGTGAAAAGCGTCGGCCTAGCCTCATTCTTCATCGCTTTATTCGGTGTGCTTGCCCCGATGTTGCTCTGCTTCTTGTTCGCCTTGATGATCGACCATCTCACCGGTTATGCCTTAGCCATCAAAGATAGCGCTGGAAACTTCTTAGTCAACCCGATCTTCACCGAGCTCTATTACGGAGTCATCTTGACAGCGACCTCGGTAAGCATCACTGTCAGCACGTTAAAAGAGATTGGAAAGCTAGACACCAAAATCGGTTCCGCCTTAGTCTCAAGCGCCATCATCGACGATATCATCGGCATCTTAGTCCTCTCTCTTGTCATCTCCTTAAGCTCATCCAATGCGCAAGGAAGTGATAGTTTCAACTTCGCCTCACTCGTGTATCAAAGCCTTCCAGTCGCCGCCAAAACTCCATGGATGAACATTCTTCTTATCATCCTGTTCATGGCTGTGTTCTTCTCACTCACCATCGGCTTAGGCTTCTTTATCCGCAAATTGTTCAATTATCTCGGCACAAGATATCCTCACCACATTCGCATCACCATCCTCTCCTTAGCAATTTGCCTCATTTGGTCCTATGTGGCAGAACTCTTTAACATCGCCGACATCACCGGGGCCTACTTAGTCGGATTGATTCTCTCCGGAACTGTCGCCCACGGTTATATCGACCACAGAGCAGAGACAACTTGCAACTATCTCTTCGCTCCTGTCTTTTTTGGCAATATCGCCATGGGCATGTATCAGTCCTCCTTTGACTTCAGTGACCCTCTCTTTGTCACCTTCCTCTGGTTTGGTGTCGCTTGGGTCATCATCGGATTGATTGGAAAAGTCTTAGGTTCTGGTTCCATCTCTCTTGCTTTCGGATTCAAATTCAAAGAGGCGCTCAAGATCGGTGTCGGTATGATGGCAAGAGCAGAAGTGTTAATCGTCTGCGCACAGAAAGGTATCGACGCCAATCTTGTCTCCCCCGATATCATGCCGTTCTGTTTAATCTTGATTCTCATCTCTTCCTTCTTGACTCCCATCTGTTTGAAGCTTCTCTTTAAAGAGAAAGAAATTCCACCTCTTGAAAAACAGACCCCTGAAAAAGAACTGAGCAAAGAATCGAAATAAAAGCAAATTGATAAAAACAGGTGAGTTGTTAACTCACCTATTTTCTTTGGTTTTAATTTACTGTGAAATCTCGATAAGAGACTTCCGGATAAGCAGTCTTGTAGATACCAGTGTTGTTATCCATAGAACCTCCACCAGCGATGTTTCCAAACCACTCACCCCATCCGCCTTGGTAGTTAAGATACTGCTGGAAGTCGTTGTAGTGGTTAAACGTGTAGAAAACATAGCGGTCAAAAGGATTATCGATGTGACTTCCTCCGCTATAGAGACGGGTGTAAACAAGGCGAGAGGCACCTCTGGTGATGCTTTTTCCGTTGTTGTACTCTCCGACACGAGCTGTGGAATATTCAAAGCTTCCCGTGGTTCCGACATCAATCTCGTAATAACGTTTTGAGGAAGTGTCGGGAAGATCAGGTTCGTATTTATATTTCGTCGTATCGCAAGTGAAATAGCTGTGGTTGAGCCTCAGATACTTTCCCCAGGGGCTCTCCGTAGGTTTCTTCGATTTGTTGGTGACATAATTTGCGGGGATTTCTCCAAAGGCATAAAGATATGCGGCTACTTCTTCTAAAGTGACATAGGCACCGCCTTTGTAAATGGTGTTAACCACCTTTCCAGAAGTGTCCACAATGTCGTAGGAAAGGCCATCTTTGGATGTCCCATCTTTTGAATTCGCGACATATTTGTCCCCATCTTTAGGCTGATTCTCAGCGATTGTCGGACGCTGTTTCTGATCTTCAATCGAGCCTGACATCAGGTGATGTTGTGTTCTGTAATAGCTGTCTAAATAAGAAGTTGCAGGGGTGTAATTTCGATAGAATTCACTCTCATCAACATTGGTGTAAGGATCTGGAAAATACTCCGTCTGAGGTTCCGTCTCTAATTCAGGAACAGTTTCAGTCAACACTTCTTCGGTTGTCACTGAAGTCTCATTTGTCTCTTCAGTCTCTGTTTTTTTCTCTTCCTCAGAAAAGACAGTTTCTTTTGTAGGCAAGAAACTTTCAAGGAAATCAGGGAGACTACAAGAGGTCAAAAAAAGCGTGGAAAGAATAAGGAGAGGAACTCTTTTTTTCATTACTGATCTCCTTTTTCTCTGTGAAGGCTATCTTCTTTATTAAAGTGATTTCCGTGATATCTCTTGTGGAGTTTATCGAGGTTTCTTTTAGCGACTTCTTCTAAGCTGACATTGAGTCCAGAAGCGGTCTCTGCGATATACCAAAGAACGTCTCCAAGTTCTCCGATGAGGTGGTCTCGATCCATCTCATGGCCCTGAAAGCGGACTTTCTTGACAATGTCACAGCACTCTCCGCTCTCACCCGCCAAGCCTAAGACACCATTTAAAACCATGTCTTTTCTGCCATCTTCGCTGATGAGATCAAACGCTTCTTTCTGATACTCGTCGAATGAGATTTTTTCGTTTTCCATAACTGTTTCCTTTCTATTAATCAATCGTGACATGAAAGTCACCCTGAAGATATTTTTGAACCGAGGCGTATGAATTTGGAAGAAATTCCTCTTGAGGAGGAAGTTCGTCTTTGGAGAAGAAGTGAAGGAAAAGAGATTCTTGATCCTCTGGCTTGATGTCATCATCCTCAGCTGTAACTTCTTCAAAGAACGTCAGGTCGACATAGTGAGTGACATCACCGTTTGGATATCGAAAGATTGACTTCTCTCCCGATCGTATCTGGAAGAGAATTGGATTTTGTAAGAGAAGACCAGTCTCTTCTCTCACTTCCCTTTTCACGCCCTCTAAGACTGTCTCATAGAGGTCGATAGAACCGCCAGGTAACGAATAAAGACCGTTGTCTCTTCTCTTTTCTAAAAGGATTTTCCCTTCATGATTCACAATGAGAGCAGCGAGAGAGACAGAAAGAATCTCATCGTGCCCGACTTTCTTTCGAATATAAGGAATGTAATCGACTGCCATATCTCCTCCACCCGCGGTTATTATATAATATTTTTATCATGAAACTGGAAAAACTAACACAAAAAGAAGCTCTCAAATACTTGAAGGCAGGGTATCATCTCTACGCGTTGCTCCAGGGGAGAAAAGTCCTTTTCCTCCGCTTACAGGACAAGATTCTTTCCAAGACAGAGGAGAGCTCTATCACACTCGATGAACAGATGTTTGCCTCTCTTTATGAGGATGCTCTCTTCTATGTCCTCCCCGAGGAAGAAGAAGAGACCGTCGATATCAAGAAAGATGAAGAGTATTACTCATGGCGACAGTGAGGGATGAAAATAACACTTGAAAAATACCGCTATTTCGGTATAATTATCTAGCGCAATGAAGTGAGGTATACCAAATTATGGGAAAGAAAAGATTTGAAGCGAGAGGCTTCGCTGATGAATGGGCTGTCAGAAGAGAAAAAAGATTAGCCAAACAGGCGAAGTTAGACGCGAAGAAAAAAGCTCAGAAAGCTGCTAGCGCTGAGTAATCAGGAAGTTCTTACATTCGGACTTTCAAACACAATTCCCCGCATAACAAGCGGGGATTTTTTCTTATAAGAAAAGCTGTGAACCCAAAGGCTCACAGCTTCATTTTAGATGGTAACGCCGTAGAAGTATTTGAGGTAATCATCTTTGTATTCGAAGATGTGAACTTCGCCGTTATCATAATATTTGTATTTTCCAAATGTCGGATTACAGCTTTCTCCAGTCCGTTTTCCATAAAATTCGTAGTTTTCAAGCGCGACAATCTCAGGGGTGGTAGAAGCAAGAGTGAGGATCTGATCGTATCGTTTCATCTTTTCTTCCACGACAGTCTCTTCTCTTTCCATCGATGAGAAGGGAGTTCTCTCAGCGGTTAGAGTCGCTTCAATATCAATCAAGCTAACTGCTTTTAACTTCGCGTTGAGTGAGAAGTTTTTGAGTTCTCCAAACTGATCGAAGTTGATGGTGATGGTGACATCCTTAGAGAACTCCAACATCGGAATCGTGATGAAATCTTTGAGGTGAAGGACAAGGTCGAATCTTCCGGAATCGTTCTCTGTGGTCTGATAGACTGCTTTCTTCACTAAGGAGGAGTAGTTGTGAGTCATCACAACTTCTTGGGAAGAAGCTTGGTCCGTATATATCGCCTGATAGACATTGGCTAAGATGATTTTGCCGACACTGATACCTATTTTCATGTCATCGAGATTGAGAATATAGGACATTAAGTAATATGCGATATTGGAGATTATCTCATCTGCGGTGAGTTTCCTAAACTCAGCTGTCTTGGTGCCTTCGGCATTTCTGGTGCGAATGGTATAAGTGAGATCAGGGGTGATGAAGAATTCTGTAGCATAGAATCCTTTGTCAGTGATACTCTTATTCGTAGTGTTGTTGAAAGAAAGATAGACATCGACATCTCCATCGACGATACGGACATAGCATTCGATGTGAGTTGTGACTCCAGTAAGCTTCCAACTACCTAACGTCACCGGCAAGTTTAAGTCACCGGAGAGATCGAAATAATGATGTTCTGTTGTGGTGATCAAGAAGCTCAAGAGCAAAGAGAAGCCATGAACATCGATATAATTATCTTTATTTGCCTCATCGTAGACTAAGAGTGGTTTCTTGCTCGCATCATAAGTGGAGAGATAAATCTCCGCTTCAATCTGATAAGACTGATACACGCCAGTGATTGTGGCGCTTTGAATCTGGTTGTTCTCATCGAACTTGATGATAATTGTCTCATCCTGCTTGGAATCATCGTTCTCATTTAACAAAGAAGAATCAACAACAAGAGTGACTGTATTCTCTGTGAATTCGATTTTCTTGACAAAGTCGTTCAAAAGCATGCCGTAGTCTTTGTTTTTAAACGCGTCAATTAATGGCATTCCCGTAGTGACCTTTGTCGCTGTATCGAAGTAGGAACTTAGATAGTGATAGAGAAGGTTGCTCTCTTTATCCTTAAGCGCCATCACTTCATCGTAGATGCTGTAGATATCCTGGTTCTTCATGTAGAGGAACATGGAGTTTTGTTTCCCTTCATCGATATCTCCATCTTTTGCAGTATATTTGGCGATGGTAGCACCGTCATCATGCGTTCCTTGATAAGTGAATTGGATCTCATGGTTCACGCGATCTGATGTTGTTTCTGAATTTCTCAGTTCAGTTTCGGAGGTGATGAGAGGTTGGAAAAGAGAGAGTGTGCCACCGACATCGGGGCTATCTTTCTCATTGAGATTGACCTGGCAGTCGCCAGTCATCTCAAGATAGATATTTCTTGTAGAATCCTCTTGTTTGTAGACTGATCCTTCTAAATTGACAGAAAATTCTTTCAGCTGAGTGGGAAGGTTATAGAAGCCGTCAATAATCCGAGAAAGATTGGTGATTTCAACATAAGTGTCGACTTCTTCTTGAGAGAGTCTGAAGGAAGTGAATTCCTCTTCTAAGGAAAGGTGGAAGTCAAGCTCTCTTCCTTCGAAAGATAAGGATTCGATATCAATTCCGACAAGACGAGTGGAGGAAAGAGATAAAGTGAGATTCATTCCGCCGATTCGATCTTTGAATGCAGTATTTTTGAAGAGATAAGGAAGGTTCAACGAGAGCTTAACCTGATTGTTTTCTTCATCGATTGAGAAAGCGAGTACTTCTTCTAACGAAGAGAGAGAACCGGTTTCTTTGATCTCTGCTGTGATATCTGAGAGAAGTCCCTCTTCACTCTTAAAATAAGTGAGAGCATCATTGACTTCATCAAAGAGTGCTGAGTCTGTCTCTGTATGAGAAGAGACCACATCGACAATCGAAGAAATTTCCGAATCGGACATCTTCTGGTGGAAGAACGTATCTAATGTCACGAAGATATCATGATCTTGATAGACAGCATCCACGCTGTGAGAGTAACCGTTTAAGACAGTGTTTAAAGAAAGTCGATATTCGCCGTATTCATTGGCTGTTCCTAAACTTCTCATATCCGCGGAGAGATTTCCATCTCCGGTATAGATTGTGCTATCGGTATCTTTGAGCATAAATGAGTAGGAGGAATTGAATCTCTTCTTATCGATCAAATCAGCGATGGTGTCATAAAGCGGGATGATACAGCTGTAATCGTCAAAGTCGAGTAGTTCTGCTTCTGTGAGCGATAACCTCACCTCTTGAGGTTTTACATTCAAAGAGAATGAGAGAAGAGATTCGTGAAGCGGAAGATTGCTGACGCTAAAGAAGAAACCATTCTTAAGCTCATCTGTCGTATCTCTTAACTCAAGGGTGATCAAACCAGAAGTGAAGCCGAAGAACTCCCCATTGATTTCCACTTTGATTCCATCTGGTAAGAGCATAGCGGAAGAGACCATATCGCGGTAGAGAGATAGATCTCCATTCATCAGCTTTTCAAAGTCAGTGCCGCTGAGGAAGGAATTGATCTGATCCTCCGCTTGAGAAAGGTCTGGGCTCTCAATCTCAACAGCAGCTTTTTGTAAGAGCTCATCGATCGTGCTGTTTTGAATCTTTCCCTTGATCAGATTGTTGAGCTTGAGATAAATTGTCTCATCCTGATAGAGGGCATAGACTTCATTTCTCTTCTGTCCGAGAGAGGAATGAAGGATAGAAATCTCATATTTTCCTTTTTCAGGATGTTCTTGAATGGTTGAGAGATCCGCTTGAATCAAGCCGGAGAAGTCCTGCTTATCATAAGATTCTGAAGCGGAAGTCAAAGAGATTTCATAATCTGCAGAGAAGCTCTTTTTATCGACAAGATTAGCGATGGTAGTGAAGAGATTTGTAGAGGTAGATGTCAAATCCTGATAGCGGCTTTGCTCTTCTTGGCTCAACCCTTGGAACGTGTTGACGGAAGAGAGAGATACTTGTTTTGAATCGATTTGAATGCGATAGGCATCCTGAATGCGGATACCATCTCCGAGCGTGTTGACACCGATGAGATTGTATTCTTTATCAGCAAGGAGTGCTATCTTCGCATCAGAGATCTGAATCGGAAGGCCTAATTCAGAGAGGAAATTGTTGAGATCCAAGGTGTAAGAATACCCATAGGAAGTCTCCTCTTCTTCCACATTCTCAAGGATTGACATCGCGCTGTCTAAGAAAGAAGAGTCTCCTTCCTCAGCCTCAGGGAGAGTGACTTCAGGAAGAGAAGGGAGCTCAAAATCAAATGTTTCTAAACAAGAGAGAAGAGAGCTGATCGTCATCGGCATATCGAACGCGAAATATGTATTTTGATAAGAGAGATAAAGAGATTGATTCTGCACATAAAATCCGATCTCTTCTTCAATCTCACGATAAGAGAGGGAGAGATTGGCTTTAGCTTTGACACTCTTGATGTCTCCGGTCAAAAGCCCAGTGATATCGAGGTCTAAGTCAGATAAGGTCAACGAGATATCTTCAAAATCAGAACCGCTCACGACAAGAGAGAAAGAAGCGGCTTTCACTTCTTGTGTGTCCATGAGCTTGTTGATCATCTTGGAAAAACCGGGTTCTTCTTCCACAGGAAGATAGGGAATATCGGGTTCTTCCTCCGGCTCCGAGTAAGTGGGAGTCTCAACCGGCTTTCTCGTCAAACTTCTCACAAGGTAAGTTCCTACCCCGGAGAGTCCAAAAGAGATGGCGGCGACTAACGGATACAAAACTGCATTTTTCATAAGACAGCTCCTTATTCTTCTCTCCAGAGCTCATAGCCGTTAAAATCTAAGGCTTTGGGATCTGGACGGCTCACATTCACTTCTTTTGCTCCTGTTTGAAAGAGCGAGGTCTCGCTCTTGAAATACTGCTGGTTCAAATCAGAGGTGGCGTTGGTGACAAGTCCACCAGTATTGACACGATATTCGTCATGGAACAGCGAGCGGATTAAATTCAACGAAAGATCGGTTTCAAATTCGAGGAAGCAAGAGGTGAACGAAGGTCTCGCTTTCAATCTTCCTGAAGATTTCATCTGGACTGTAGTGAAGCTCACCGCAGCAGGGACATTGAGGTCAACGTGAAAGAAATAGCCATTTTCTCTTTTCTCAATTGTTCCAGACTGAATGGTGTTCTTGCTGAGAGTGTAGGTAATCAGACCGTTTCTGACGCGTTTTCCAGTCTCTTGGCTCTGCTCATATTCTTCTTTCGAAAGCGTTAAAAACTTGTCTGGAATCGGCTCTTCTTCACTCACATCGCTCTTGTCTAAGCAATAATAGAGACCGGTGTTTAGTTTTCCAAATGCTTGAATGTACTGGTCGTAAGTGTAATCTTTCGGCTCGATTCCTTTTTCCCAGTCGGTAGGATATTTTGCCTCATACGCTTTGATATTCATACTCAAAGCATCATCGTAATAGCGATCTGCAGTATGAACCACAGAGGAATCGGAGATCTTCTCAACATAGAATCCCTCCGGAGAGCAGTAATTGGCAGAAAGGATCGACTGCTCCACACCGGCGGCGGCGTGGACTACCCCTTTTCCAATCACAAGCGTATAGGGAGTCTGACTGACAAACTGATCGAGCATATAATTGAGAGGATCCTGAAGTTTCTCTTGATAGAGAGAGATAAGCGTTCCTTCTTCTAAAGAAGCTTCAATCGCTTGAACATCATAAGAAGTGTTTCCTTTTTCAATGACAATCGGATCCTCTTCCGGATTCAATCCAGAGTAAAGGACATAGCCGCCAAAACCGCCGACAAGACAAGAGATGACAGAGATGATAATCGAAGTGATCATCGTCCTTTTCCTAGTCACCGGCTTTTTGACTTTATTCGTTTTTTTATCATTAGAAGAAGCTGGAGCCTCTTCTTGTTTTTCGATTTTTTTCTCTTCAATGATGGTCTCATCTTGAAGAGGTGTGAAGTCTTTTTGTTCCATAAACTGATACCTTCGGGGGTATGATACATGGAGCAGTCAACATGTGTCAAATGTTTCATTGTTTAACTATGTATATATATAAAATATTATGTCAATCAAAAAGTTCTCGAAAACTTAGTTTTTTTCCAATTTTATTTATATAAAAACCGCCCTTTAGACAGGGCGGGAAATGATTTTATTTCGCTTCCTGATCGGACTCCATGAGGATTCTCATTCTCTCCTCATAACGTCTTCTCTTGTTTTCTTCTTCTACTGCTTTCGCGGAGTAAGAATAGATGACAATCAAGATACCGATCATACCGACAACCATCACTAAGCTTCCCCAGAGGCGGAAGTCCATGACGCCTTCCATCTTGAAGAATGCGGCGAAAGCCTTCTGGAGCGCATAGAGGGAGTTAGTGGAAAGCTTACCGTAATTGTAGGCGAACATTCCTAAGATCGCGAACACGAATCCGGTGAGCCAAAGGGCGCCAAAGATGGAATACCAGACAATTTCGCTGGTGTAAATTTTTCTTTTCTTTTTCGCTTCAGCCATTATTAAGCCTCCTCTTTTTGCTCGCTTTTCACGGTCTTGCTGATCTCGTAGAACATGTTGTTGAGTTTGCGCTCGGAGACATTGAGAATCTTATCGAAATAAGAACTGAAGACACGGAAGAAAGCGGCTAAGTCAGTGGTCTGCTTCTTACCGGAGAAAATCTCGCAATCAGAGTAGACCTGTTGTCTTGCATATTTGAAATCTTCGTTGTCGTTGTAACTGTTCAAGACTGCGACCATATCCTGGTTGATTTGATGGAATTCATTCTCCAACATACGGAAGGAGGGGTCGTTCTTGACATTGAATTCAGGATCCTGACGAGGATCTCTGAGATCGTGACTCTTAGCGTAAGACTGGGCGTAAGTGTTCGCGCTCTGGTTGAGCTCCATGAACTTGTCTGCAAGAAGCATGCAAGAGATCTTGCCTGCGAAGGAGTGGAAGTAGAGAATATCTTCTTCAATCAACGCTTTGAAGTCAGGTTCTAAGGCGTTTGCTTCTTCTAAGGCTCTCATACCAGCGTGTAAGAACGCTTCTAAATAACCTCTGAGCTTGACGATGGTATCGAAGAGCTCAACGCTGAGAGACTGTTCCACACGGAGAGTGCCATCAAGGTTGGTGGTGACAATTCTTCCAGGATCTCCGTAGACATCCTCGATGAAGTACTGCATCTCCTCTTTCAAATTCTTTCCGTTCTCACCATTGTTATCGCAGTTCAAGGCGAAGGGAGAGCCCTCTTGGGTCAAAGCGGTCAAGGCTTTAAAGCGGTTGTCATGCTCCGACTTAGAGAAGCCGGCGGTGTCTCTCGGTCTCAAGCAATACCAGAGAGTGGATTCGACAATACGGGCGATGGTGACAATTGTCATAACGCCTTGTTCATGTTCATTCATAGGTTCACCTCACAAAAAATAATTGATGCGCACACATCAAGACAATATTATAGTCAATTCTTCTCTCTTTTCCAAACCAAAATTAGTAACTTATTAAGAAGAAGTAAGGAAAGGGCCTAGAAAGAATGATATTTTCGATGAAAAAAGCCTCCCACATGGGGAGGCAAAGGGGTGTCACTCGACTTCGATATCTCCGTAACTTCCGTCATCTCTCTCGTAGAGGACATTGACCTTACCACTTTCAGAGTCGAGATAAATGAAGAATTTGTGTCCTAAGGCATCCATTCTCGCCAATGCTTCATCGACATCCATCGGGGTGAGAGATAATTTCTTTCTCTTGACGATTTCCTGAGCGTTATTCTCTTCTTCAATCTGCTCTAACCGAATATTTTCAGAAAGTGATTTCTGTTTGCTCGATTTTTTTAACTGGGTCTTCACTTTTCTCATCTGACCCTCTAACTTCTCCACAAGGATATCCACTGCGTTGTAGAAATCCTCATTTATGGTCTTCGCGCGGAGAGCGAAGGAACCGTTTGTCATCCCGACCTCGACAGCTTTGAGACGATTCGGCAGAATCGTAATGGTCACAACTGCTTTGCATTCATGGGAGAAATAATTGTCGAATTTGGCTAACTTCTCTTCCACGGATTTGCGCATCGCAGGGGTGAGAGCAACATCTTTCGAAACGAAATTGAATTGCATATTGAAAGCTCCTTTCCACACCCATATTATAACCGCTTTCTTATTGAAAAGAAACCGAAGTTATCAAAATATAGGGATATGTAAAGGAGCTGAACGAAATCGCTTACAATCAAAGATCTGACAACGGGATTGAATCTTTAAGATACCAGTTAGGACGATCGATGATCTTGATGACATCCTCCGGGGTGTCTTTTAAAACCTCACCGCCTTCTTTGGAATAAAACTCGATCAGTTTAACCGCGTCATCAGTGATAATCTCACCGGGAATCACAAGCGGAATTCCGGGCGGATAGGCCATGACAGTCTCCGCCGAGATTTCACCGATGCAGTTGGTGAGAGGAACAATCTTATGAGGAGCATCATAAGCATCGCGAGGAGGTACAATCATTCTCGGATAAGAGTAGTGATAAGAAGGGATGTCAGTCTCTTCGCTCTTTCTGTGTTTCTTCGAGAGTTTTTCAAAGGCGTGAATCAGGTTGTCGATATGCTCTTTTGTCGTTCCCGGAGAAAGACAGGCTAAGACCACAGAGACTTCTCCTAATTCGAGCTGGACATTGTCATTGATGCGAATCTCTTTGTATGCGTCATATCCGTAAATGCCAAGTCCGGTGACATCGATCACGAGTTTTGTCAAATCCATATCATAGACACCGCTTGAGAGATGGTTTTTCAAATATTCTTCTCCGTAGCAGTAGATTCCAGGAATTTGATTCAGTTTTTCTCTGGCGTATTTTGCAAGTTCAAGAGTCTTATCTAACAGCTCTTCTCCGTGAAGCGCCATTTCCTTTCTCGCCGCATCAAGACTCGCGAGCAAGAGGTGATTCGGTGAGGTGGAAGAGAACATCGCAAACGCTCGTTTCACATCGGAATAATTGACTCTATCCCCTTTCACAAGAAGCAGAGAAGTCTGAGTCAACGAGCCAGAATTTTTGTGCATGCTCATCGCGGTGATATCCGCACCAGCATCCATTGCAGAGATTGGGAGTTTAGAAGAGAAATAGAAATTCGATCCGTGCGCTTCATCACAAACGACAATCATATTTCTCTTGTGCGCTTCTTCAACAATTCTCTTCAAGTCAGAAGTGATTCCAAAATAAGTTGGATTGATTACGAACACCGCTTTTGCCAACGGGTTTTCATCCATTGCTCTCACATAGTCTTCTACTCTTGTCCCACATGCGACACCGAGCTCATGGTCAATAAACGGGTCAACAAAAACAGGAACAGCGCCAGAGATGATTAAAGCATTGATCACCGATTTGTGGACGTTGCGCGGCATTATGATTTTATCTTTGGTGTCTAAAATCGCAGAGATGATTGTCAAAATACCACCGGTAGTTCCATTGACAGAGAACAAAGCGTGATCCGCATGGCAGGCTTCAGCAGCCAATTCTTCTGCTTTAGAAATCACCCCCTTGGCGTGATATAGATTATCTAAGCCAATCGGGGCGTTGATATCGTATTGAAAAAACAGCGGGGATATCAGACGGGAAAGGTCGTTTGTCATCTCTCCCATCTTATGTCCAGGAACATCGAACGGAGTCGGATTCGACTTCACATACTCAATGAGCGCATTGAGAAATGGTGTTTCGTTCTGATCCATTTTCTTTTTATCTCTCAAGATATTTCTTCAATTCTTCAACTTTATCCAATCTTTCAAACGGAAGATCTAAGTCTGGTCTACCAAAGTGACCATAGGCACTTAAATCCTGATAACGGAAAGTAGGATGTCGTAAGGAGAATTTCTCAATGATGCCAGAAGGAGTGAAATCGAAGATTCCACCATTGATCAAGGCATCTAAGATTTTCTCTTTCTCCACAGTCTCGGTGTGATAAGTCTCAACATTGATTGAGACAGGTTCAGAGACACCAATCGCGTAAGAGAGCTGAATTAAGCACTTTTTGCAAAGG
>JALFLX010000012.1 GCA_022774485.1 Bacilli bacterium | reverse complement strand
TTTTTGACAAATCTTCAGCTCCTATGAGTAAAGACTATTGTTTTGAAAGATGATTTCAAACATGTGAAAGAAAAAGTGGAGCGAAACACTCCACTTTTCTACTTAACGATGTTCTAATACAGAGGCGATTGTATCGTGAGATACTTTCTGGAACGTGATGGTGTCGACATAGGGAGCAAGAGCTTTTGCCTGTTCTTCTGTCTCGATTGTCCAGCAGTTAACAAAATGTTTTTTAGAATAGCGCTGAACGTTTTTCTTAGTGAAGAATCTCTGGTCAAGATCCACGGATTCAAAGAAGTGACGGAATGCGTAGATGATGTCGTGTTTTCCATCTCTGACAACAAGGAGAGAGCGCATGATGCCTGATTTCTTTAGAGGAAGGAGGGCTCTAGGATCAAAAGAGATGAGCATGAAGTTCTTCTTATCTTTGATAAGAGGGAGGCATTCTAAGAAGCGTAATGCAAGTCGTTTATGATTTCTTTGATAAGCTTTAAGCTCGATGATGATCGGTACTCTCTCTGAAGTAAGAGCTAAAACTTCCTCTAAGGTTGGAAGCGAAGAGCCATCGTGAAGCCGATAGTTCTCTTTGATCTCAGCGAGAGTCAAATCTTCGATAATTCCTTTTTTTCCAGTGGTTCGATACAGTTCAGAGTCATGGCAGACAAGGAGCTGATTGTCTTTGGTGAGATGGATATCTAATTCAAATGCGACATTATGATCAATGGCGTTTTGAAAGGCGGGTATTCCATTTTCTGTGAGTTCTTCATTCCAAAGGCCGCGGTGTGCGATTCCCTTGAGGACAAGGGGATTGATGTTGTTGATGACTTGTTGTTTTTTCATAATTGATCTTCGTAATCGAGCGCTTCTAATCCTCTCTTGATCTGAGTCTTTTTGGTCTTGACATTCTTGATGAAGAGGAAGACAGCTAAGGAAGCAGCTAAACAAATAGAGGCGTAGACCGGTAAGAAGGAGAAGGAGTTACCAGGGATGAGCATCAAGGCGCCAAGAGCAACTGGCGTAATGGTTTGAGCAGCCATAGAGGAAGCGTAATAATAACCGGTGAACTTTCCGATGTCTTTGGATGGGCAAAGCTCGACAACCATCGGGAAAGAGTTGACGTGAACTAAGGACATACCTAAGCCTTTCACGAACCAAATGAAGTAAATCGGAAGCGGGAATGTACCAGAACCTGCGGCGCCTTTTAAGACAGTGTAACTTAAGATCACCCAAACAAGATAGGAGAGACCAGAGAGTGTTAAACCGGAAGTGACAGTCCACTTTCTACCGATCTTAGAGGCTAAGATACCACCTAAGACAAAGCCGATGATAGAGCCGACACCGCCGACAATGATGTTGATGGAGTTGCTTCTTGTGGAGGCTCCTAAGTAATAAATGGTATAGTTGCCCATGAATGTTCCGATACCATTATCGGCCATAAACCAGAAGAATTCAGCGATGAGAATGAGGAACAACATTCTCTTGTTAGCAGCAGACATCGGTCCTTCATCTTCAACCTTTTCAGCAGCTTCAGAAAATTCTTCACCGCGTTTGAGTTCATCTTTCATCTCTTCTGCAATCTTGTTTTCCTTGATGGTGCAGAATAAAACGATAGCGGAGATGAGCATCAAGGCAGAGGCGATGATGAAAGGAAGTTCAATTGTCCATAAGTTATGGTATTTGTCAGAGCCGATTTTAAGATATTCGGATAAGACAAAGATCATACCGACTAAAGTGGCGAAGAAACCGCCGATGTAACCCATGATGTTGATGATGGCGTTTGCTTTGGAGCGGAGCGGCTTTGGTGTCATATCCGGCATCAAAGCGACGGCAGGGTTACGATACATCATAGCGAAGACAACGACAATCAGCATCATGATGATCATGCCGATGATGTTGTTGTAGTGAAAGAAGAGAGGGATGAAGGGGAATGCGACTGCGCAGACAAAGGTGCCGATAAGGATGTATGGCATGCGCTTACCGAGCGGAGATTTTGTCTTGTCAGACAGTGAGCCGAAGATTGGCAGTAAAATCAAAGCAGCGAGATTATCAAGTGCCATGATGATACCGACTAGATACTGAACTTCGTTTTCATCGGTGATGCCGAGAGCTTTCTTAAACTGTTCGGTTAAGAAGGTCGGGCACCAAGAGTCGTAAACTTGCCAGAGGAGCAAGATGCCAAAGAATGCAAAACCGATTAAGAAGATACGCTTGTAATTCAACTTAAATGGTTTTGCTTCAACGGTGGGAGATAGTTTCTCATCCATAGGGTAAAAATCCTTTCTTTATGCAAATATCTTAACGCAAAAATTTCCAAGATGCGCTAATTTCTTTATTATTCTTATATTTTTTTGCAAAAAAGAAACGTGTAAGGGCTTAATTGTTATTATTTATTTACATTTTTCTCTACTTCTTTACAAAGTTACGTTTTTCTCTTTGTTGTGGTAAGATAACAGCGTGAAACTTGATCTCAATTTCAAAGACATCAGTCATCTGAAAGAAAAGAAACTGTTCTTATTAGATATGGATGGAACTCTCTATCTTGGAGAGAATCTTTTTGAAGGAACCATTCCCTTTCTTCATTCTATTCTCTCTCATGGAGGAAGATATCTTTTCTTGACCAACAATTCTTCCAAAAATGTCTCTGATTATGTCGGAAAGATGAAAAGGCTCGGTGTCGACTTTGTCACAGAAAATGACTTTTATACTTCTGCGCAAGCTGCTCTCTCTTTGATGAAGGAAAAATTCCAAGATGAATTGATCTATGTGCAAGGAACTCGCTCGTTTGTTCA
>JALFLX010000117.1 GCA_022774485.1 Bacilli bacterium | reverse complement strand
GGAGCACACCGTATTGGCTCTTAGCCGAGTAGGCGGCATCTTCGTTGTTTTTTCGTTTGAGTCCGATATCAGAGGCCGAATACATCTGACCTTGGAACATATTTTCTTTATCGTTCATATTTCGCCCTCAGTTGACCGCAGGCAGCATCGATGTCGCTGCCGAATTCTTTGCGGATGGTCGACTTTACTTTCTTAGAGAGGAGGTAGTTGTGGAAGAGTGCGACACTCTCATCATCAGCTCTTTCATATCCGTTTTCAACAACTGGATTATACGGGATTAAATTGACAAAACCGAAGGTGGGACGGATGAGTCGTTCTAGCTTTTTGGCATCTTCAATGGAGTCGTTGACTCCTTTGATGAGGATGTATTCGAAGGTGACTCTTCTACCGTTTGAGTCATTTCCGTATTGGATGATTGCCGGGATGAGTTTCTCAAGCGGATAGGCTTTGTTAATCGGCATCAGCTTGTCTCTCAGCTCATTTGTCGGAGCGTGGAGGGAGATTGCAAGGTTGACTTGTAAGCCTTCTTTTCCAAAGCGGAGAATCGAGGGAACAACACCGCAGGTGGAGACAGTGATGTGACGAGCGCCGATATCTAAGGCGAAAGGAGAGTTGAGGATACGGATGAAGGAGAGGACATTATCGTAATTGTCAAAAGGTTCTCCTGTTCCCATCACGACACAGTGAGTGACATGATTCCCATCTTTTCTTAAGATTTCATCGAAGGCGAGCACTTGTCCTAACATCTCATCGGGAGTAAGGTTTCTTTTCTTTTTCAAAAGGCCGGAAGCGCAAAATGCGCACGACATGTTGCAGCCGACTTGTGAGGAGACACAGACAGAGTAGCCGTAGACATAATGCATTAAGACACCTTCTACTCTCTCACCATCTCTGAGTTTGAACAGACACTTGATGGTGCCATCTTTGCTCTTCTCCATCACATCAATTGTAGGTAGGAAGAAGTCGAAATTCTTCTTGAGCTCTTCTCGAAAGGAAAGGGAAATATCGTTCATCTCATCGAATGATTTGACTCTCTTTTTATAAAGCCAGGAGAAAATTTGTTTGCTTCGGTAAGCGGATTGTCCCATGGCGAGCATGATTTTCGTCAGCTCTTCTAAGGAATAGGAATAAATGCTGTTCATTGTAACCTCCTGAGCAGGGCATAGTAGCCGCTGTTCGATTTCTTTCTCTGAGGGAAAATCATCTCCTCTTTGATCAGTTTGAAATTCGGATTGCGTTTAAGAAAACGGTTGATCGCCTCTGTGGTCTGCTCCTGATCAAAGGAGAAGCAAAGGAAGAGAAGTGTTCCTCCAACTTTGACAAAGTCTTTGTTCTGATTCAGCTGAATCTGAATCTGTTCTCTCGCGTGGTAGAAGTCTTCGAGAGAAAGATACGACATCTTTTCTTCTAAGGTTCTTCCGATCGAGTCTTTGGTCGACTTCGCTAACGTGACAACAAGGTCATAGGAGTTCTCTTCAAAGTGAGAAGAGAGCAAATTGTCTTTGCAAATGATAGGCTTGATAAAATAGAAATGGTAAAGATGAATCAAGGAAATCGCTAAGCGGTAGTGTTCTGGTTTTGAAATCTGATAAGAGAGCTCCGGCTCAAAGGAATCTTTGATTTTGATGGCAAAAGGAGCTGGAGAAAAGGCGTTTTGTCCGCCTAATATTAAGAGCCGAGGTTGAATTTCAGGAAGTTCGACTTCTGAGATTGCCTTTAAGAAAAGATAAGGAACCGGAAGAAGCTTGTTCTCGTTTTTTAATTCCGCCAAAGTGAATGCTTTCTTGACATCATCTCTGGTCTTATAGAGCGCGGAGTGGAACCCTTCTAAAGAGACTGGCTCTAAATAAGGAGTTAACGCTTCATTTAGGGGTTTATCCTCCAAAGAGAAGAAGTAGTTTTCTCTTTTCGTTCTGATGTTGTATGCGATTTTCTTCATCATCTCTTTTCCCCACTGTTTGATGAGGAGTTCGACATAGAATTTGGGTAAGAGATAAAAGAGGCTGTAGTAAAGGTTTTCCGCTTTTTTCTTAATCTCATCGGGGATAACAAAGGGAGTTTTCGCTCTCTCTTGCAATTTTTCGAAGTTCTCAAAAGGATTTCCTTCATATCTCATCTTGTCGAAGGTGAGGAGGTATTTCTTTCGGATCTCTTCTTCCTCTTCTGTCTTATTTCTAAGGTGGAAGAGAAGAATCATGTTGAGGAGAAAAGCAGGATCTTCTCTGTCATAAGGAAGCGTGTCAAGACATTCAAAGACAAGTGGTTGAAACTCGACTAACACCCCGCTGACATAAGAGCGGATTTGAGGGATTTCGCGCTTGTCGACTTTCTCTTTTACAGTCACATCAAAAACAGCAGACTGAAAAGACTGCCTCTTGTCGACTACGAGATGGAGAATCGATAGTTCAGGTATAAAATCGAGCATAGAAAACCTCTCTTTTATTATATCCGAAACAGCTTCTTCTTTCACTAGAAAGAAGGCGAAAGAAAAAACCTGTCACAAGGACAGGCGTTCTCTGATTTCAGTATTGCTTGTCACACTCTTTGGCGAGGACTTGATTGAGCTTTAAAGCGGCATCACAGTACTCTTGAAGCTCATTGATTTTGCTCACGTAGACAACGACTTGTTCGGTGGCAATTTGACTAGCGTTATCAAGATAGAAGCGAGAGACGACATAATCTCTCTTCTTCAGGACAAAGGAAAGCTTGTCAAAAATCTTGACCGGAAGACCTTTGTCTTTCAGGTCTTCTAAAATCTTCTCGCTTCCTTGAAAAGTGTATTCTTCTACTTTCTTTTTCGCTTCCGCTTCCGCTAAAGAGAAACAAGCTCCAGCATCTAATTTTGTCTCTTCTTTTCTGTTGATGAGTGAGACAAGCCGGCATGCGTTTTTCAAACAGAACTGTGCGAGCTCGATGAAATTACCGGTGAGATAAGTGATTTTTTCAGCGTATGTCATCTTTTTTACCTCCGCGAAAAAAAGCCCACCGAGTGGGCTTTATCTACAAGAGAATTATTCGGCTTCCTTCACAGCCTTGACCTGTTTGCCTTTGTAAAAGCCACAAGCAGGGCAGACGTGATGCGGTTTGATCTCCGCACCGCAATTGCTGCAAGTCACTGTGTTCGGAGTTTTGAGAGCGGTGTTCTGTCTCACCATTCCCTGTTTCGCGTGTCCTCTTCTTCTAGCCGGTACTGCCATATTCCGAATCCTCCATTTCTAATTCATAACAAATGCGTTACAAACGCAAGGCTTATTATATCGCGTGTTAATTGGAAAGTAAACAATTATTTACGGAAGAATCATCTATTTCCAGTCGATACTCTGGTATAAGGCGAGATAATCCTTAGCGGATTTGCTCCAGGAATAATCGCCGTTCATACCGTTGACAATCATCTGATCGAGACGGTTGTTCTGGAACATGGAGCAAGCGGCGTAGAAGCTGTTGACCATGCCGAAGTAATCGTCGTTGCGGAAGACAAATCCTGTGGCATCTTTTCCTCTAGAGACATCAGCGACTGTGTCGTTTAGACCGCCGACATTGGAGACTAACGGGATTGTTCCATATCTCATAGAAATGAGCTGGCTTGTTCCGCAGGGTTCAAAGTAGGAGGGCATAAGGAAGAAGTCAGAGGCGGCGTAGACTAAGTGCGCGAGGTTTTCATCGTAGCGTTTGATGAAGATGACATTAGGATATCTAGCGGCTAAGGAGCCAAACTGCTCTTCCATTTCGCCGGTTCCGATGACAACCATGCGAGCGTGATATTCCTCTAAGTGCGGGAAGATATCCATGATTCTCTCGACACCTTTTTGAGCGGAGAGACGGGTGATGGCGCTGAAGAGCGGACCATCGAAGTCATCGGAGACTCCTAAGGCGCGGTAGAGCGCGATCTTGTTTGTCTTCTTTCCTTCTTTGTAGGAGTGGACATCATAGTTCTCCGCTAAGATTTCATCAGTGAGCGGGTTCCAGACTTCTTGATCGAGCCCATTGACAATTCCGGAGAAGTCGAAGTGTCTGCACCAGTCGATGATGGCGCCCATGCCGCCAAAGGAGGTGTGATCGTGCAATAGCTCTTGAGCGTGAGTCTTGCTGACGGTGTTGATCTTATCGGCAGACATGATACCAGTCTTGAGATAGTTGAAGGAATCTCCTAAGCGGACATAACCGGAATCGAAATATCCGGTGGAGAGGTTGAAGTATTCAGAGAGATCATTTCTTCCAGCCCAGCCCTGATAGGCGGGATTGTGGATGGTCAAGACAGTCTTGATGGGTTTGGGATTGTAGTTTAAAAGAAGCGGGAGAACAGCAGCTTGCCAGTCGTTGCAGTGGACGACATCATAGACGTTGTGACGGGTGATGAAGGTGTTGACTGCCATGACGAAGCATGCGAAACGCTCGTTGTCATCTCCATATCCGTAGAGGTTATCTCTGTCGAAGCGATCCATCGCTAAGAAGTAGAAGTTGACTCCTTCTAAAAGCTGGTGGAAGACACCGCATCCTTGGGTTCTCCAGGACATCTTGAAGTCGAACTGATCATAAAAATCTTTCATGACATCCGGAAACTTGGTTCTAATTTGTTTGTAGAGAGGCATGATAACGGAGACATCCTCACCAAGCTTTGATAACGCTTTGGAATAAGAGAGGATAAAGTCACCTAATCCGCCGCTTTTAGCGTAAGGAAGAGCTTCGCTTGTGACTAAGAGAATCTTCATTAGACAATATCTCCTCTCGCGATGTACATCGGGTTATCGATACTTCCTTCAATCTCGTTTGCGTGGATGACAGAGGCATCGCGGTCGACCACGGTGCCGGTGAGTTTGACATTCTCGCCGATCAAGACATTGGAGGAGATGATGGAGTCTTTGACAACAGCGCCTTTTTTGATTCTGACATTACGGCCGATGATGGAATTGATGACAGTTCCTTGGATGTCGCATCCGTTTGCGACATAGGCGTTCTGGATGCTGGTTTCTTCATGGTAGAGAGTAGGCGGAGTATCGTAGGTTCTGGTGTGAATCGGCCAGTTTTCTTGGAACAAGGAGTGATAGACATCCTCGTTTAAAAGTTCGAGAGAATATTTGAGGTGATGGCTTAAGGAGTCAAAGCAACGGACATAACCATCGATTTTGACTGCGCGGATTAAGACAGAGGCAGAAAGGTAACTTAAGACATCGGCTAAGTTGAAGAAGGAAGAAGTTCCTGCTGCGTATTCCATGAGGGACTCTAACATCGGGTAATCCAAGATCATGCAACCTAAACTGATATCGCCTTCATCGACATCACCGCGGTTAAGCTCCATGTGCGTGACTTTACCTCTGGGGGAGACTTCGATCTTTCTCTGGTTGATGAAAGAGGTCTTTAACCCGGAGCTGATGTGGGTGTAGAGCAAGGAGATGCGGTCGCCAGACTGGATGTGCTCTTCTAAAAGTTTGCTGTAATCGCACTCGTAAACCATGTGCGGAGAGGCGATGACGACATAATCGGGATGCTGTCCTTTTAAGAACTGCATGTTCTCAAAGAGACAGGCGACATCGGTGTTGTAGCCGGGGTTTGCGACATTAGGCTCATCGTAGAGGACCTGGAAGTCGCCGATCTTGGTGTTGCTGATCCAGCTTCTACCATTTCCGACATGTTTGCTCAAGGAGCGGATGTGATTTTGGCAGAGGATGCCGATTGAGGGGATGCCGGAGTTGAGGAAGTTGGAGAGCGGGAAATCGATATAGGCGTAACGGCCTAAGAAGGAAGTGGAGGCCATGGCGCGGTGCTGGGTGAGAGGACCGAAGCCCGGATTGTTGAAACAATCGACCAAACCTAATACTTTGTATCTCATAGTTGATTATTCTCCTTGGTTGACAAGAACGACTTCTTCCTGAGTGCCGATGTAATCTTTATCGACAACCATCTTGGGTCCGACTAAGGCGTTTTCTAAGCGGATACCATCGTTGATGTGAGCGCCGGGTAAGACGACAGTATTTCTGACAACAGCACCTTTTCCGATGTAGGCTTCGTTACAGATGACAGAGTGCTTGACATCACCTTTGATGACCGCGCCTTGGTTGACGACACAGTCGCTGACTTTGGCCTCTGCTCCGATGAACTGAGGTTTGGAGGCGGTGTCTGCGGAGTAAATCTTAAAATCGTTAGAGAAGATCTGAAGCTCGCATTTAGGATCGAGCATATCCATGTTCGCTTCCCAAAGGGACTGGACAGTTCCGACATCTTTCCAATAGCCTTTGAACGGATAGGCGAATAATCTCTTGCCGGCGTTTAAAAGGGTGGGAAGAATGTTCTTTCCAAAGTCGTGATCGGTAGGGAGAGCGGCATCTTCAATCAACGCTTGTCTCAAGAGAGGATAGCTGAAGATGTAGATACCCATGGAAGCATAGTCGCTTTTTGGCTGTTTTGGTTTTTCCTGGAATTCGACAATCTTGTTTTTCTCATCAGCGACGACAATGCCGAAACGAGGGGCTTCTGCCATCGGAACACGGATACAGGCGATGGTGACATCTGCATCATTTTCCTTGTGGAAGCGGAGCATTTCGGAATAATCCATCTTGTAGATATGGTCACCGGAAAGGATGACGACATATTCGCAGTGTCTCTTGTCAAGCCAGTCGATATTTTGATAAATCGCATCGGCGGTTCCTGAATACCAGTTTGCACCGCTTGGAGTCTCTCTTGGCGGGAGAATCGAAGCGAGGGCATCAGTACCATTTAAACCCCAGTTTCTACCGCTGCCGATGTAGTTGTTTAACGCAGTGGATTCATACTGAGTGAGAATACCGACAGAGTGGATGCCGGAGTTAGCGGCATTGCTGAGCGGAAAATCGATAATGCGGTATTTTCCGCCGAAAAAGACAGCAGGTTTCGCGAGGTCTCTCGTCAAGGATTTGAGACGGGTTCCTCTTCCTCCTGCTAAAATCATCGCGACCATTTCTTCTTTTTTAGACATGTTGGCCTCCTTTTGCGTAGCTATATAAATTATAGACAAATCTTAATTAAATAGGAAAGAAAAAGTGCACGAGTGGCCGCTTTTTCCACGTAACTTTGCAAAGCTTGATAATCTCTATTGCCTTCCTTTTCTTTTTTCACGGAAAAAGGGGACAAATTCATGTCCCCTCGTTGATTAAGCTTCTTTTGGCAGCTGTATCGCCTTGTTCTTATCCTGATAGATATCGATGTAGGACTTCTTTCCTTTGTCGTCGTGCATGGTGACTAAGACAAGATCGACATAAGAGACAAGATCTCTTAACTTCTCGCTCGGTGTCGATAAAATGGCCTGGAGGCCGAAGTCACGGAGCAAGTCGGTGGATTTCTTGATACGGGCGCTGTCCATCTTGGAGAACGCTTCATCGAAGATGACTAGTCTTAAGGTGTTGTTGTCTGCATCGTTGTTGACGCGGCAGAGCTGTGCGAAGGAGGCTAAGATGGCGATGTAGAACGGGGTCTGTGTCTCACCGCCGGATTGGCTAGTGAAGGAGCGGCCTAAGGAGATGGTCTGCTTTCCTTCTCCCATACCTCTGGTGACCAAAAGGTCGAAGACGATGTAGGTGGTGTAGGTGGTGAAGAGCTGAATGTTTCTCAAAATCTGCTCTCTCTGTTCTCCGGAGGCGGAGGTGGAGGAGGAGATGAGGTTGAACAAATCGTTCATGGTGACACGATACTTCTCCATGAAGAGGTTTTCAGCATCGCCAGCGCGGAGGAGGAGAGGATCCATAATCATGTCATAATACTGCTGGTAGTCTTTGTTCGGAGTGACTTTGAACTGATAGGAGTCTCTTCCGAAATGAGAGTCTTCTAAGGCCTTGTTGAGCTCATCGATTTGAAGCTTGACAGTCTCGATCGCGGTTCTGAGCTTGTAGATGAAGTCATCCTTGAATTCGCGGATCGATTCTTCATGCGCCTTTCTGATCTTCTCTTCGTAATCGGGAAGCATGACTTTGGAGATATTCTCGTACTCCTTATCAAATTCGGTGTTGGTCTTGTCGTTCTGGGTGTCGTAGTTGAGATGGTACTGTGTGCAGTAATTCTCTCTGAGGCGGAAGAGAGCGGAACGGTCTTTGTTGATGACGGAAGTCGTCTTGACCGATTCGCGGTACGCTTCGTTTCTGATTTGAGCTAAAGTGAGGTTCTGCTCATCTAAGAGCTTATTGAAGAACGGTTCGTATTCTTGGTTGACAACCTCGCCATCGAAGGTGTCAAGCTGTCTCTTGGCGGCGGAGATGTTAGCTTCTGCAGTGGGGATATCTTCGCTGTTTAAGCGCTGTAGCTTTGCAGTAAGTTGACCTCTTTCCGTGAGGAGCTCATCTTTGTTGTGTTGCTTCTCTTTGAGCTTCTCGTTAATCTCATTGATTTTCTCCTGGACTAAGGACATGTCGCCAGAAGTGACCATACGCATGTCATTTTCCACCTGGAGAATCTCGGCTTGGAGCTCATCGATTTTGCTTTGTCTTAAGATGTCGTTTCTATAATTCTCAAGCTCCGCATCAGACATGACTTGCAAGGAGGCTAAAGAGCTGATCTTGTTGAGGACTTCTGCTAAGAGAGAGTAAGTTTTATTGATCTTCTGGTAATCTCTTGTGGAGAGAGCTTTGGTATCGTTAGAGACAGTCGTTCCTAAGAAGAAGACACGAGCATTTCCTTTGTTGAGATACCAAGTGGCAAATCCGCGATATCCGGTACAATCGGACAAAAGACCGGATCCTGATCTTCTTGCTTCATCAAAAGTTCTGCACTTTTTGATGCGGCCTAAGAGATAGTCAGTATAGGCTCTTGCTCCTTCATCTTTGGTGGTGATGAGCTTAGCGATAGAGTCTTCGTTTGCTATGATGTTGCTGTTTAATAGACGCTCCGTATCGACTAAGGAGACATGGTAGTAATTGTAGTTATCCGAAAGCTGTTTTAAGATGCGGTTTGCCTCTTCATAATAGGAAGGATTGACAAAGAAGTTGAACTTTTGTCCGTAGAGGACAGCTTCTAAGGCGAGCGTCCACTCAGGATCGTTGACATCGATGAGGTCGCAATAGATGTGGACATAGGCGTCACCGTGGCGAGCTTTCAAGCTGCTCTCGAGATCGTTTTTGATGCCGATATAGGCAGGGCCTAATTTGTCAAAAGGCTTCTTTCCTTGGTTGACGCTAGAGAGGTCA
>JALFLX010000114.1 GCA_022774485.1 Bacilli bacterium | reverse complement strand
CTTCCAAATCGATGCTTAAATTCATCGAACAGATTAAAGAGCAGTTTCACTTTAGCAATGGTGTAATCAATGTTATCTTAGACTATTCTTTAAAGACGACAAAAGGTGAATTTAACGAGAAATTTATCGAGAAAGTCTGCTATTCTCTTCAGTCTCAGAAAGTCTCAGACACCTATGATGCGATTCTTTCTTTAAGCAATCGCTCCTATGAGCTAAACCGGAAAAGAAAAGGGAAGAAGGCAGTTTCAATAAGCGCTGAAACTGAGGTGAATAAAGAGTCTAATTCTGAAGAAAAAGAAGAGAATCAACCGAGCCGAGCTGACTTAGATAAAATCCGTAAGGAGTTTGGCTTATGAAAGAGAAACTTTTCACTTATCAGGGAAAGATGACAGAAGTGATTGTCCCTGAAAATGACCAAAAAGAACTGTTTTCTTATATTCAGAAAGCAAGAGAAGAAGATCTCAGATTTCATTTGCTTTTACAAAGCCTTATCCACACCGAAAAGACACTTTCAAATTCGCTTGGCGATATTTATTCCTACCTTCAGGATCAAGCGGTTTGTAAAGCCTGTTCGAACAATTTTTTCCAATGCCCAAAAAACGATAAAGGTTATCGTTTATCTCTTTCTTATAACGCGTATCTTGACCGCATCATCGCAGAGAAAAGTCCCTGTAATCTCAGATTGAAGAAACAGGATATTCTCAAATACATCAACCCTTGTGATATCGGTGGTTGGAATTTAATTTATGATTTGCAAACACTGTTAGACTGCTTCTTCCAAGGGGAAAACAGCGCGAAGCAAAAAGATCTCTATTCTTTGATGGCAGAACCTTTGATTCAAAAAGATGCGAAGAAAAATGGGTATGTGATAGAAACGATCAATGACAAAGACTTCTCTCATTCTCTTTTAAATCTTGTCGCTTATCGATATGCCAATCAAAAATATAGCGTGGCATTTCTTGATACAGAGCTTTTCTTTAAGAATCTCACTTCAAAGCGAACAGATTTAAAGAATGCGACAGAGGAAGATGAAATTGTCGCTTTACATGCAGATGTCCTCTGCCTTGATCATCTCGATTCTCTTCCTTTCTTCTCAGAAGCGGATATAAACAATATCTTGATTCCCTTCTTGAAGAGAAGACAAGGAAAAATCAACTACGCCTCGGTCTCTTCTAAGCAGGCGTATCAAAAGTTATTAAATGGTCGCTCTCCTGCCCTAATCAAAGCGAAGGAACTCCTTTTCTCTCTCTTTGAAGAAAAAGTGATTCGCGATTTCGATCTTCGATAAAAATGCCCTCATTTGACCCAATAAGGGTTAGGAGGGCTTTTTGTATGTTATATCAAAGCAATACGCATGACTGTGGAAAGACTTGTGTCAGAAATGTGTTGTCCAAGGTTTATCACGATCGAAACTATTATGTTGAAGAGATTGTTTCTTCCTGTGAGAATTTCTATGAGATGAGAAAAGAATTAGAGCAGAGAGGTCTATTTTACACCTCATACAAAATCGATGATTTTGGACTGGTGAAGAAAAGTCACTTTCCCCTCATCGCTCAGATACAACAGGGAAAGTATCTTCATTTTGTGATGGTCACCTGGAAGGATAGACATCATGTCAGAATGATGGATCCTCAGTTTGGCATGATGACTCTGACAATGACCGAATTTTTGGAAGTGTTCACCGGAAATGCCTTGCTATTTCAAAAGAAAGAGAAACGAAAAAAAGCAAAGGAATATCCCTTGCTAAGGAAAAGAGATATTGTCGCTTATACTTTCTTCTCTCTTATCATCGGTATACTTTCATCTCTATTCTTTCTTTACAGTCGAGCAGAGAAAAGCTTCTTAATTTCTTTATTCTTTGCCTTAGGAAGCCTGATGTTTATCCTGCTTCAAAATGGGTGGAATATGCTCTTAAGAAAACGATTAGAGCGTGAATGGATGTTTCCATATTTAGAAGAGAGTCATCATCCTGAAGACTTCCTTCCTCTCTCCAAGGCGATTAATTTGATAATTTCAAGCAGTTCTAAAAAAGCATCTTATATTTCTCTTTTGATAGGTGTATGTACGATTCTGTTATTGAATTCCCCTTATTACAGCATTTTACTGCTTGTTGCACTTCTCTTTGCTCTTTTAGATCTCCTCTTAGCAGAAGAAAAGAACAAAACCAATCGCTATTGCTCGATAAAGGAAGACTTGTTCTTAGATAAAATCAAATGGAGTGAGAAAGCAAGGCCGGTCTATCAAGACTCCAAAAGGAAAGCGGAAAAATACCTAAAACTGAAACTTGTGTTACTGACCTGTGAGGTCACAGCGTGTCTTATTTTCTCTCTTTCCATTATGAACATCGAAGGGGTTATGGCAATCTCTGTCTTTTTCTTCAGCTTCGGAGGTACTCTCAGCATCAGTCACACGTTGAAGAATCTGTTCTTAACCATCGACCAAAAAGCATCAATCGCTTTAGAAATCAACAAACTATCTCTTCCACATCTTCCCCCTCTTTACGATGAAAAACTGTTTCATACCCCCTCAAATTCGATATAATAAAAGCACACATTGAGGTGCAAGTATGGAACAAAAACACATTTTGGATTATCTTGACGAGACGAGAGGAAAAAGAGAACTGAAATCTCTCTTTCAAATCGTGATGGACGAGGTGTTAAAAGAGCTCAAATTAGAAGGTACCTATGAAGTCTCTCTCTCCTTGGTTAGCAAAGAGAAAATTCATGAGCTCAATAAAAAATATCGGAATATCGATCGTCCCACCGATGTGTTAACTTTCGCCTTTCAAGAAGCGGATGTGCTTTTTGATGAACCGCTTGTCGATTTAGGTTCGATTCTCATCTCTCCTGAAATCGCCAAAGCACAAGCCAAGGAATATCATCATCCCTATTATCGTGAACTCGCGTTCTTATTTATTCACGGTTTGCTTCACAGCTTAGGCTATGACCATATGGAAGAGAAAGAAGCTGAAGAGATGTTCGCACTCCAAAATAAGATTCTCAATCAGCTTCCGTATGATTTCTACACTGACCTAAACAAGGTGAAAAAACTGCTCAAAGTCGCTTCTAGCAGAAGTAAAGCGGATTATTCATCCTTCCAGGTCGGCGCTGTTGTCCTCACCAAAGATGGGAAATATCATCTCGGTTGCAACATCGAAAATTCAGCCTATCCTGTCTCAATCTGTGCAGAGCGCTGTGCATTATTTGTAACCTATAGCTTAGGCTATCACAAAGAGGATATCATCTCGTTAAGCTTAGTGACTTCTTCCAAGAATCTTGGTACTCCCTGCGGCTCTTGCCGTCAGGTCATGAGCGAGCTTATGGATATGAAGTCACCGGTCTATATCTTTAATTGTGACTACACTAAGATGATGAAAACAAGCGTTGAGGAACTGCTTCCCTTCGCCTTCACGAAAGAGGATTTACACGCATGAAAAAAGTAGGATTTGTATGTGTCTACGGACGCGCTAACGCCGGCAAAAGCACCCTGATCAACGCTTGCTTAGGTTTTAAATTACTCCCGGTCTCTTCTAAACCTCAGACCACGAGAGATAATGTCCACGCCATCTACAACGATGAGGATTCTCAGATTGTCTTTGTCGACACTCCCGGTGTCTTTAAACCGCATGGGAAATTAGGCTCGATTCTCTTAAGAGATGCGGAGAACGCCAAAGAAGGCGTTGACCTCATTGTCTATGTCATCGACTGCTCTGAAGTTCCAAACTTCGAGCTTGCGCAAAAGCTAGCAAAGCAAGATATCCCAGTCATCATCGCCTACAACAAAGTCGACTTAGTCTCTGCTGAAATCGGAGAGAACAGATTGGCGAGATACCGTGAGTTTTTACCAAATGCTCCTGTGGTTAGAATGTCATTAAAAGAAAAGTTTGGTGTAGAAGAAGTTTTAAATCTCATGAAAGAAATGCTTCCGGAAGGAGAAGAGATTTTCCCGACTGATATCGTATCAGACCGCCCAAAAGAATACATCATCCAAGAGATGATTCGCGAAAAGTGCATGCGCCTTTTAACTGCTGAAGTTCCCCATTCAATCTATGTCGATATCAAGACAGTAGAAGTCACTGACATCATGGAAGTCTATGCGGATATCATCGTGGAGAAAGACTCTGAAAAAGCGATTGTCATCGGTAAAAAAGGCAAGATGATCTCTGATATCACCCGCTTCTCAGAACAGTCTATCTCTTCCTATTTCGGTATGCCAGTTCACGTATCTCTGCTTGTCAAAACAATTCCTGATTGGAGAAATCAGGAGCGTTATTTAAGAAAATTCGGATTTGAAGAATGATTAAAAGCCCAGTCAAAAGAGGTTCCTTTCTTGTCTTAGGTTCAAATCGCTATGAGGATACCAGCGCTCTTATTACGCTCGCTTCTCAAGAGGGGATTTTTTCTGTGCTTGCAAAACGAGTCTACCAGCCAAAAAGCAATTTAAAACCGCTCCTGATCTTTGGAAATTATGTGGATTTAGAATACCGCTATCAAGAGAAAATCTCGATTGCTTCTTCTCTCTCTGTCCTTTACGATGCTTCTTTTCTTTCCTCTGATTACAGCAAAGCGATGTTTCTTCTTTTCCTTCAGGAGTTATCAAACACCCTCTTTCGTTATGGAGATTCTTATCCTCTTGATGAAATTGTTAAAATTCTAAAAGCGCTTGAAACTGAAGATACGCTTTCTCTTTGCCTCCTTTCCTTAGGGGTCTTCTTGCGCCATTTAGGACTTGAGTACACCGTGGATTCTTGTGCTTTATGTCACAGGAAAGACCACATCGTCTCGTTTTCTGAAGAGGAAGGCGGTTTTCTCTGTGAGGATTGTGCCAAAAAAAGAGATGCTATGAAGACAAGCGAGATGGAACTTCATGTTCTTCGTTATGCTTTTATGGAAGTAAATGAAATCAATGTCAAGCGAATTGTCCCGAGAAGCGAGGGGAGAAAAATCCTTACGCTCTTAACCCAAAAATTAGAGCGCTCCTTTGATTTAACTCCTTTTAAAACCTTCTCCTTGCTGTATCAATCTCTGCTCTAAAAGGGGGAGATTATTT
>JALFLX010000090.1 GCA_022774485.1 Bacilli bacterium | reverse complement strand
AAATGCCTAAAATAAAATTAAAATACGAATGCGAAATAATGATATCGAAATTGTTTTTTATTCATCTTCAACCCCTGTCGATAATCGATTATTTTCAAAGAATATTTCTTTGCTTTTTCCGGCAGGAAACTCCCTATATTTATATATAAATAACAACAACTTTTTATTTGCTTTTCTATTGTCTTGTGGTAAAATAGCCCATGGCTAATTGTGAACTACACCCCGGTAAGGTTACAGTTTGCTCAAGATTCAAGAAAGGTACAAATAGAAAATGCAACGTCAAACTACTATTTTCAAGAAGACCGACGTCGCCAAGAATTGGTACGTCGTTGATGCTTCCAACAAGCCTCTTGGTCGATTAGCCTCCGAAATCGCTGTTGTGCTGATGGGTAAAAACAAGCCCCAGTACACTCCTAACTTTGACAATGGTGACTATGTCATCGTCGTCAATTGTTCGAAGGTCTGGTTGACCGGAGACAAAATCCATAAGAAGTTGTACTTCGATAACAAGTCCAACAACTATGGTGGTCTCAGAACCAGAACTGCCAGAGTCATGAAGAAGGAATATCCGACTGAAATGATTCGCCGTGCCGTTAGAGGTATGCTCCCTAAGGGCCCGTTAGGCAAAGAGATGTTGAAGAAGTTATTCGTGTATGCCGGTCCGGAGCATGACAGACAGGCAAACAAGCCGATTGAAGTCGAGCTGACTGCTAAGAGGGAGAAGTAAACTATGGCACAAACTGAAAAGCTTATCTACTCCGCTGTCGGAAGAAGAAAATCTTCTGTCGCTAGAGTCTTCTTAACTCCTGGTACTGGCGAGATTGTTGTCAACGGCAAAAAGATCGATGAGTACTTCCCTCACAAGGTCTTAATCCTCGATGCCACTCAGCCTTTCGCTGTCACTAGCACCGAAGGAAAGTACGACGTCAAAGCCAACATTGTCGGTGGTGGCTATTCCGGTCAGACCGGTGCCTTAAGATTAGGTATCGCAAGAGCTTTAGTCAAAGCCAACGATGCCAACAAGCCGCTTCTCCGCGCTAAGGGACTCTTGACAGTCGATGCCAGAGTCGTCGAGCGTAAGAAATACGGTCTTCGCAAGGCGAGAAAAGACAAACAGTTCTCCAAGCGTTAATCCACCGCTTGTCCCTGTTGTCCAGAACAAACAAAAGAAATCCCTCGAGATCCGACTCGAGGGATTTTCTTTTTCAAATGAAACAAAGAGCTATTATTGTCAGAATCCGATAAAATTCTTATCGAAAAGATACGATACACCTTTTTTCTTTTCCTTGTTTTTTATTATTCTATTCTCAACTAGGAGCAAGATCATGGAACAGAAAGAAGAAATTTCATCTCTTCCTTGGGTATGGTGTCTTCGCCCTCCTTTTTCTCATTGCTGAGGCCTGTCAAGAGATCAATGGTCCCTTTGAAGACATCACTTGTTTCATCGCAGTCGTAATCCTTTTCTTATTGATCTCCGTGTTCATCTTTTCCATCTTTCACAGAATCATTAAGAAAGATTTAAAGATCTACTTATTGATCATCACATTCTTGTTGCTGTTTTGGATTCTCCTCCGTTTTCTCAAATACTGGTTCACAGAGTCAATGACCTTTGAAAACCGCATCCTTTGGTATCTCTACTATATCCCGCTCTGTATCATTCCTCCGACCTTTTTCGTCTTAGCGAGTTCTCTTCAGCCAAAACATGAAAAAACCATCTGGTATATCTTGCTCTCTTATCTCCCAGGATTGATTCTCTGTATCTTAGTCTTAACAAATGATTTACATTTTCTTGCTTTCTCATTTACTCCGGATGGTTATCAACATGAGATTGTCTATTATCTAGTTGTAGGCTGGATATTCCTCACTCTCTTATCCGCAGTGATCATCTTATTTATCACCTGCCCGATTCAAAAGAGCAAAAAGCTCTCCTGGATTCCCTTTTCTGTCATCATCATCGGCGGTATTTTTATCCTTTTCAACTTCTTCTACAACGATTTCTTCAAGAGTCCTGACACCATCACTTTTGTCTGTATCACTCTCTTAGAGAGCTTGATTGAAGTCGGCTTAATCCCGAGCAATAAGAACTATAAAGACTACTTTGAAGTATCGAACTTAAACGCGTTCCTAACTGATGTGAACGGAAAAGTGATCTATCGCTCCAAAGGAGCGATAGAAATCAGTGAAAACCAAAAGACAGAAGGAAAGGTTCAACCAGTTTTCTTAGATGAAAACATCCGTCTCTCTTCTAAGAAACTTCACGGCGGTTATATCTACTGGTTTGAAAACCTCAAAGAGATCAACACCATCAACCGCGAATTAAATGAAGTCAACATACAGCTAGAAGATGAGAATGACTTGTTAGAAGAAGAGAATGATATCCGTCAAAAAGAAGCCACATTACGAGAGCAGAAAAGACTCTACGATTCCTTGTTTGAACAAGTGAAAGATAAATTAGAACGGCTCAAAGAAAAACTTGAAAGCCCTGTGGATGTCGAAAAGACACTCCGCACATGTTCATTTGAAGTTGCTTGTATCAAAAGAAGAGAAAATCTCCTTTTGTTATGCGAGAAAGAAGAAAAACTGTCAAGCCAAGAATTGAGCTATTCCATCAAAGAGATTCTCGACTATTTGACCTTAGCTTACATTCCCTGCTCCTTTGTTGACCGCGGTTCTTGTCGCTTACAAGCAAAAGACCTATTTGCTCTATATTGTTCTATAGAAGAGGGGTTAGAATCCTGTCAGGATTCTCTGCTTGGTTGCCTTGTTCAAACTGAATATCGCGATCATCTCTTCTCACTTCGCATCGCCCTAGAGGGAGCTGAATTCTCTTTGAAAGAAACAGAATCTATCATCGTTTCAAAAGAGAAGGAAGAGAATATGGTCTACTATATCCTCTCAGTGAAAGGAGAAGATCTATGAGCATTTTATACTTACACGTATCGATTCAAGTTCTCTTCCTTTCTCTCTTTCTCCTTTTCTTCTTCTTGCTTTCAATCGCACTGATTTACAGCTTTATTTATCGTCTCCCCAAGAAATACCTCATCTCCTTTTTCGTGCTTGATATCCTCGATATTGTCTTCTTCTATTTCATCAGCGTCTCAGTGAAAGTCACAAAAGGATTAACTTCTTTACCACACGAAGCGTTGCATCATCTTCCTTACTATCTCTTTATCATCGCTTTAGCACTGCTTCTTTTCATAACTGTATTCCTCCTTATCTCCATGATCCGCCGTTCGAGAAAAACACTTTCTTTGATGGCCATCAAAGAGAGTGTCGACTCTCTTCCCTGCGGAGTCCTCTTTGCCGAGAAAGATGGAAGAATCGTTTTGATCAACAACCGGATGGATGAGCTCTTAACCTTCTGTTTTCAAAAGAAAATATACGATGGAAAAGATCTTTTATTAAAACTGATAACAGAAGAGAAAGTGAAAATAGTAGAAGAAAACCCAAATCTCATCGTCTCAGTCGAAAATAAAATCTATCTCTTTACAGAAGAAACAAATCATATCCACGGGATGGAAGTGATAGAAATCTACGCCAAAGACATCACCCTCCTATACCAGCTCAAACATGAGTTAGAAGAGAAAAACAAAAAAATCTCTGCTTGGAACAAAGAGCTGAAAGAATTCTCTACCCAGATCGACACATACATCCGCGAGAAAGAAATCTTATCTTATACAGTAAAAGTCCACGAAGAGATCGGAAAGCTATTGTTACAGACAAAACACGAGCTTTCTCTTCCGTTAGATGAAAAGAGAAAACAAGAGCTGTTAACCCGCTGGAGATATGCGATTGATCACTTCCTCGGAGAAGAAGAGGAAAAAGAAGACCTCTTCCTCTCATTCCAAAAAGCTTGCGAAGCGATCGGAATCGGAGCATCCATCAAAGGAAAACTTCCTGAGGATAAACGCTCTCAATTCCTCTTCATCAAAGCCTGCATCGAATGCGCGACAAACGCTAGCAAACACGCCAAAGCCAAACACATCAACATCGAAATCGAAAATAAAAAATACAGCGATGAGATCACCATCACAAACGATGGCATCTCACCCGCCCAAGAAATTGTCCTAAAAGGAGGCCTTGCCTCCTTAAAGACAATGGTCGAACAAGAGAAAGGATTCTTCCATATTACTTCAACACCGAACTTTATCTTGAAACTGACATTAAGGAAAGGAGAAAGCATATGAACAAAATATCTGTGATGATTGTCGAAGATCAATCGATGCCTCGACAGCTGTTTGAACAGTTTATCAACACCTCCGAAAACTACAAGCTAGCTCTTTCTTTATCCAATGCCTCCTTTGCGATCATGTACCTACAGACATACCATGTGGACCTAATCCTGATGGATGTCATCACCAGCCAAGGATCCAACGGTCTCTTGGCAGCGGAAGACATCAAAAAACACTTCCCTGACATCAAAATCATCATCGTCACCTCCATGCCAGAATGCTCCTATTTAGAGAGAGCAAAAGAGATCGGAATTGAAGGATTCTGGTACAAAGAGACCAGCAAAGAACCTATTCTCAACGTCATGGACCGCGTCATGAACGGAGAACACGTATATCCAAAGACAAGCCCCTTAATCAAACTCGGACTCTCCAACAATAGAGAATTCACCAAACGAGAATTAGAAATCCTCCGCTTGATGACCGGCGGATACTCCAACAAAGAAATCGCAGAAAAATTAAACATCTCCGCCAATGTGGTTCGAAAACACATCGTCGAGATGATGGAAAAGACCGGATTCCGCTCCCGCACCCAACTTGCCGTCAGAGCAAGAGAAGCTGGAATTGTCATCCTCGATCGAAACATCGAAGAAATCTAACCAAATACACATACGAAAAGAGAGACAATACCTTGTTCTCTGAGTCATTAATTTTTCATACGATTTGCTTTTCGTTTCATTCTCGCTCAAAAGAAAATTTCACCTCCTCCACGAGTACAGGTTTGCCGTTTTCGTATCACTCGTCGTCAATGTCCAAAAGGTTGTCTATCCCGTATTCTTTCGGATTTACGATTTCAGGGGTATCCCGTATTTTCTTTTTCTTCATTTTTCAAGTTTTCCCCCTTACAGCTTTTATTTTCCTTGTATGTTTGTTTGCTGATAATTGTAACTTTATTTATATGGGAACTCATTTCACGGTACATATTTGCTCCCATCTCGGCAAACTACATCTTTGACATTTTGACATCTTATGTTCTTTTAAGTGCTTATGTATAACACTTTTATGAACTTAATAGTGAAAATTTATTGACTTTTTTCTATATGTATAATACCATCAGAAAGAAAAAGGAGAATTTTCTATGAGACGTTTGATTTTTGATAAACTCATCGAATGGAAAAATTCGTCGTCCCGAAAACCGCTTTTGCTAAAAGGTGCAAGACAGGTTGGAAAAACCTATACTTTGTTGGAATTCGGGAGAAATTACTACGACAACGTCGTTTATCTTCATTTTGAAGGCAACACGGAAACGCTACATAAGATATTTGCTCCCGATCTCAATCCGAAACGCATTATCGAAGAAATTTCCGTATACGCAAAACAAACGATTTTCCCAAATAAAACGCTTATTATCTTTGATGAAATCCAAGCGTGTGAACAGGCGCTCACTTCGCTTAAATACTTTGCGGAAGAAGCTCCTGAGTATCATATCGTTGCGGCAGGCAGTCTTTTAGGTCTTGCCATCAACCGTGGAAAATTCTCTTTTCCCGTCGGAAAAGTAGATATACTTACGATGTACCCCTTATCCTTTGAAGAATTCTTACTCGCTACAAACAACGATACTCTCATAGAGAAAATCCGCTTTTCTTTCTCTTCGTTTACTCCGCTTGCTGACGTTTATCATAATCTCGCTTTGGAACTTTATAAAAAATATCTCGTCATCGGCGGTTATCCTGCCGTTGTGAAAACATATCTTGAAACAGAGAATTTCGACTTCGTTCGGTCCGTGCAAGCAGATATTTCCGATTCTTATATTGCAGATATGACCAAATACGCTACGCCGAACGAAACGATACGAAGCATTGCAATTTTCAACACTCTGCCTTCCCAACTTGCAAAGGAAAACACAAAATTCCAATACGCCGTTATAAAGAGCAACGCCCGCGCCAAAGACTATGAGCTCTCATTGCAATGGTTAAAAGCCTCAAGCGTTGTTTTAGAAAATATCAAAATTACCGAAGGAAAATTACCTTTATCCGTTTACGAACAAATAGATTCGTTCAAGATTTATTACTCCGACGTTGGTTTACTCTGTTTCAAGTCCGGAACTCTTCCGCAAGATATTCTCATAAACAGTTCTATTTCCGACAGAGCAAGGGGATTGCTCGCTGAAAACTATGTTGCCGAGCAGCTTGTCGCACAAGGATACAGATTAAATTATTGGGAATCGGACGGGAAAGCTGAACTCGATTTTGTCATTCGCCAAAATGATTCCGTCGTTCCCGTTGAAGTCAAATCCGCCGACAACGTAAGGGCAAAAAGTCTGAAAGTGTTTATTGATAAATACAGTCCGTCCTATTCTATCCGTATCTCCGCAAGGAATTTCGGCTTTGAAAACGGTATAAAATCAGTACCGTTATATGCAGTGTTCTGCTTATAACAGATCCATTCGGCTATGGCTATCTGATGTGTATTCTTTTTCTATCCGCTCTTTTGCCAATTGAAGGAGAGCGTAATTTCACTCCCCTATATCAAATGATGTCCTCCCGATAAAATGAATCGTGAGGACTTTTTCATGAGCAAACCTAAAGAATATTTCGAAATTCAACAAGGGCAGTAGAATCAAGCAGGGTGCCTACTATTATGAGAAAAAAGGGGGGTCAAGGACTTCGTGAGGGCAAGAAAGAACTTCCTCTTCCGCTATTCGGAGAAGGGAGCAGAGGCTGCTAGCACACTCATGACCGTCATAAGGACTGCAAGGCTGAACCAGGCTGATCCCGAGAAATATATAGCCTATGTCCTCGCACAGCTAGGGAAGACAAGGCAGTCGGACATCGAAAGATTGCTTCCGTGGTCTAAAAGCCTCCCCGAAGAGGTGAGATCATCGAAACACGAGGTGCCCAAGGGCATCATAGATAGTCTAAAGAAAGACAGATAGGAATAAAAAACCGAAATAACGAAAAAAGCTGCCGGAATTCTCCTGTTCCATCAATGTGGGACACGTGCAAACTCCGACAGCTTTTTCTTTGCTTCTATTTTATGACCTAGGAAGCGAAATTACGCTTTCGATACACAGGTCATTCAGGGGGGGTAAATTTGTAACCTGAAACAGCTTTTTACGTAATGGTAAATTATTCATAAGCCGCAGAGCAAAAGAAAGGAGACCACCATCGTGAAAAGAGTGATGATTTCCATTCTGAACTCCTTAGTGCAAGAAGCTGTTGTTCAGGTGATTAACGGATCAGGAACGGTAGCAGAGTGTTTGACCACCACTCAACCAGACGAAATTATTTATCAGCTGAAAGCGTCTTTTGCACAGGTGTTCCTATTAGACATCACCAGAAGAGAAGAGGGTCTATTTGAAAACAGGATGAAACTCATCCAGGAGATTCGTCAAGAACTACCAGGAATGAAGATTTGCTTGCTTGTCGATAACCTCTCTCACCCGGATGTATTATCGAAAGTGAAAGCGGCAAAACGAGAAGGTTGGATCGACTGTTTCTTCTATGAGGATGTGTCGTCTGACTATCTCAAAGATGTGTTGGATACGCTATAAAAAGGAGAAGGAATACATGAAAAACAAAGCGTTGAAATCCGTATTCGGAAGCGTCGCGCTTACGATGCTTTCCGTCATCGCCCTCGCCTCTTGTGCCAAAAAGCACAACTTTGCTGATAAGTGGACCTTTGACTCCACCAATCACTGGCATGTTTGTCAGGACAAAGATTGCCAAGAGAAAGGGGATTTATCAGAGCACAGTTTCGATGCCGGCGTGGTCAAAGCAGAATCTTCTGAGACAACCACAGGCTTAAAGGTCTACACCTGCAGCACTTGCGGCTATCAGAAAGAAGAAATCCTCCCCAAGCTTGAGCACACGCACAAAGCTTCCTCGCAGTATTTCAGTGATGCCAACAATCATTGGCACATCTGCTTAGGCTGTGAACAGCCCATGGACAAAGCCGCTCATCAGTTTGGAGCAGGCGTTGTCAAAATCGAAGCGACAGAGCATAATCCCGGTTTAAAGGTTTATACCTGTTCTGTGTGTAATTATGAGAAGGAAGAAACTCTTCCAAAGCTTGAACACACCCACGTTGAAAAAGCGGAGTGGAAATCCGATGCGACTCAGCACTGGCATGAATGTGAAGGCTGCGATGAGAAATTAAGCCTCGCCAATCACACCGCCTCCGAATGGATCATTGACACCCAAGCGGATTATGGCGTCCCTGGTCTCAGACATAAAGAGTGCACCATCTGCCATAGAGAATTAGAAAGAGAACCTATCTCTGCTCTTGCGCCAGAAACAGATAGTGTCAACATCCTTGTCGGTTTAAGCAAAACCTATGATGGAACTGCAGTCACTCTCGATATCGCGAATATCGAAGTCGCTTCGAATAGAACTCCGACGATCGAATGGTATGAAGGAAACACCAAATTAGCCTCCGCCCCGGTCAATGCCGGAAGCTATTCTGTCAAAGCCTTTGTCCCTAGCACAGAGCGCTGGAGTGAAGCCTATGACATTGAATACTTCACCATTGCCCAAGCGACTGGAATCATCTCTGATGTCGATATCTCCGCTTTGAATAAGGAATATGATGGAACCCCTGCTGACATCAATCAGATTACGTTCTCAACCAATGTCGAAGTCCCGTTGCTTGTCGAGTGGTACAAAGATGAGACTCTCTTGCCCTCCGCTCCTGTCGACGCTGGCGATTACAGCATCAAACTCTACTCAGATGACAACAACTTCATCGACACAAGCTACACCGGATACTTCACTATCAGCAAGAAGACACTCACCTTACCTGCACTAGATGATATCTATCTTCCGGAAGGAGAGTATGTCACCCTCAGTGAAGAAAACGGCGTCATCGCCGGTGAAACCGTCGAATTATATCCAGACAACGATGATCATCTCTGCATCGGAAGATACACCGATGTCGCACTGCACATCACTGATGATAACTATGTCCTTTCTGGAGCAGCCGTCGCAAGCAAATATCTTGTCTACGAAGAAATCTCTCCTTACGCAGTTGTCAACACTGTCATAACAGTCAAAGTCGGATTGAATACATTCTACGTGGTCAGCGTCTCTTTAATCGAAGGTACCATAGAAGTCAACAAACCTCTCTACCTTCCCACCGGTGAAACTATCACTCCTCTTTCCCTGTCTCTCGATAAAACTACCACCAATATGCTCTCCTACGCCGACAGCGGAGATAAAGTGCTCCAGATTAGCGCCAGCGGACCAAAACCGGAAGCTGGTCAGATCATCACCGATAGAATTGATCACACAGACACTGTCGTATTCAAAGCCATCCTCTACTTACACACCGAAGCAGAAGGCGGAAGACATTCTCCGATCATGGACGAATATAAACCATCCAAGATCAAAATGTCTGACAAGGATATCGTCACCTCTGACATCACCATCAAATTCATTGGAGATAGAGAAATGCTTCTCCCTGGTGAGACCGCCGAAGTCTATTTCATCTTAGGTGCTAAGATTCCGTTAAGAGTCGGCATGACATTCGACATCCTAGAAAGCACCGCAATTGTCGGTGATGGTATGGTCTCCGGACTTGTTGAAGAAGAACATGACTACAGTGGAGATGGCGTCTGCGCTTGCGGACATAGCATAGTGGAAACCATCTCCGATCCAGCAGCGATCAGCAAAGTCTTCACCGCCGATACCTACTACTACTTCAAAGCGCCCTTTGAAGCCGGAACCTACTCCTACGCATTCCCCACCGGCGTCACCGGAAGCATCTCTGTCTGCGACTTAGATGGTAATGCTGTCAACTACGATAGTCTCTACCAGGAGAGATTCGATATCCCAACCGATGGCACTTACCTCGTCATCGTCAAAGTCAACAATCCACTCAACTCTACCATGACACTTCTCCTCAACACATACTTATAAGACATAAGAAAAGAGGTTGTTAGCTCTCAGGTTACACTGAGGCCTAACAGCCTCTTTTTTGTTTAGTGTAGGTCCAATCTAGAAGAGTTGAATGAATGCTGATTTAGCCCTTTTAATTTGACAACGTTGGCATGAATACATAAAGTGCATGCATTCAATATGATGGTCAAAAAATTTATCAAAAGAGCTCACTCATTCTTAAGCATCTCTTTGTAAAAGATTAGCAAAGAGAATTATCAGTCAATCTCAATATCAAATTGGAAGTGAGGCTCCTCGAATAAGCTAAATGTTTCATTAGGGACGTAACTAGTCTTTTTAATTTTGACATCCTTGACTTTCTTTCCAGTTATTCTCTTAATAATTCTATTAGTGTTAGCCTCATTGTTTGCATCGCATCCTAATAAAATCTGTAAAAGATGTAAATATTTAGTATCTTCGGGTAACTCTTCTAAACTCACACGACTAATATCAGCAGAGTTAGCGATAAAATAATCATCTTCAATGCCATTTTGATCGTTATCAATATACGAATCCATAAATGGTGTCATTGTAAAATAAAACATATAATCATTTTGATATGCCACTATCATCGCATAGTAATCTTTCCCAGTTTTAGGATCTTCTAAATGAATTTCATGAAGTACAGATGTAGACATGAACGCTTCTGAAGCAAAACCATATTTGATTTTCTTAATAACCATGGAATCGAAGTCTGTGTTTTTATAGTCCTTATTGAAAACAACATTTGCAAGTGGCAATACATTTTTGAATTTCACTTCAATTTTAGGCTTATTGTCATGTTTTGACTCTTGGCGCTTGGCTGTATTTGAATCCACCAGTTGGTGTTCTTCATGATGTTTCTTTTCCTGCAAACTAAAACCATACCTAACTAAATCACCATCTTTTAACATTAACTCATGATACTTCTTAGGAAAGAAATAGGCGCATTTTTCTACTTCCATTTTCTTCTTTTTGCCATCAGTGTCTTTGACCATCAATCCCCATGCATTGGTATCGACAACAAATCCTGTTTTTTGAGCGATAATACTATTCTCTTTCATGGTAATAATATCATCAGGAGTTAAGCAGTCTTCACCATCGCCCTCAATCAGCACCCCATCTTTCGATGGTTCCATGTTTAACGACAGAATCGCTTCCGGGAACATAAGATTCAAAATATCAAGAAGCATTGTAAATATTCCTTTTCTTCTCGCTTGTTCAATCACATAAACATCCTCAATATACAAAACCGGATTATTTTCACCCAACGAAAGAATATCCGTAATTCTTTGTTGATATTTTGGTAAATACTCCTCGACCTTTTCATCATCTAGAAAAGATATTATTGGAGAATAAGGATTTAATCTTCTGACGATATCCGTAACATCTATTTTTTTGTAATAAATAGTTCTTTGCAAAGCTTCAATGTAGGTCGGGCATGCATTCATATACAAATCTGTATTATCTACTGTCATCACTGCAACCAAATTATCTTTGTAAAATGTAAAGAAATAATAACGAGGGAGAGATAAACTTGGTATTCTAACATCAGCTTCTTTATCAAACATTTCTTGTGGCATATCTGCTCTTTCTATTGTCGCTTCAACAATATAAGTCTTATAAGCATCAGAGGAGTAAATAATCGGATGATAAACACTTGTATCCAGTAAATCTGAAAGAACTTTGATGTGACTTTCATTCTCCTTTTGTTCTCTTACAATCACGGACTTTCTTTTAAAATATGGAATCATTTCATTTTCTAAGCCGAATATCAATGATTGAACAGAAATAGAAAAATAATCCGCGATGATTTCAAGACGGTCGAGATTAGTAATACCCGATCCTTTCTTAGCTTTCTCAAGATTAGAAACATCAGCTTGATACATCATAAGATCCTCGGCCATTTGTTCTTGAGAGACTTTCTTAATATATCTTCTCTGCTCTTGGATTCTTCTTCCTATTTTCTTGTAATCAATCATTTCGACTTCTCCTTTCGAAACAATTCTATAGTTTATAGCCGTGATAGAGTATAGACGAATTCTTATAAAATATTCCAAACATCATTTCTTATAAGTTTAGATAATCAAAAAATTTTATCCTCGTTATTCAAATTCTTCCTTCTTTTTCCGCTCTTTGATAGGATGTAATTGTCAATCATTTCTTGTGGGTTTTTATCAGTTGAAAATGTAGGTAATTATCTTATTGGCAACAAAAGCACTTCATCTAACGCATAATAGAAAAGGAGTATCTTTGAACAGTAATAAGCCTTGCCCGCACATCTTTCTTAATATTGATAAAAGAGGATGGGAGGATTCGACAAAGACAATTGTCGAATTAGCTGCTTATCAGAATTCTATTCTTGTGACTTTTTCATCTGGAAAAAGTTATCATTTTTCGTACAGGAATATTCTTATTCTTGATGATTGTATAGAAGTTGAAATAAAGGATATTGATTCTGTTTTTGATACAGCCAATGCAAAACTGTATCAATCTGAGGAGGATTATTATCTTTATGACAAAAAGAGAGGGATAAGGAAGATCTCGAAAGAAGATGTTTTTCGTTGTATTAATAAACAGAAATTAAGAAAAAATCTTTTCCCGTACTATAGCTCGCTTGCAGAACTTTTTGATGAGAAAAACTGCTGTGATTTTCTTCTTTCTCAGTATTCTAGGATAAAGTATTCCTGGCTAAAAAAACACAGTGTCTTATATGATATTCTCCACAATCGAAGTGTAAAAACTAATTTAGATACTGTTCTATTTCCTTTCTCTTATAACGGCAGTCAGATTAAAGCAGTCAATGAGGCATTATCAAATAATATATCTGTCATTCAGGGCCCTCCTGGGACAGGAAAAACTCAGACAATTCTCAATATCATCATAAATATTATTACTCAAAGAAAAACTGTTGCTGTTCTATCAAACAACAATTTAGCAGTGATAAATATTCAAGAAAAATTAGAGAAAGAGGGCTATGGTTTTTTATGTGCGACTCTTGGTAACACTGAGAATCGCGAAGCTTTCTTTACTAAAGAATCGAAAATCCCCGTTCTTCCAGAAACAGAGGATAATGAGGATATCTCTCTGCTGATCGAACAGCAAAAAAGAATGATTAAGAATGAAGAATTACTATACAAGTTGATAAAGGAAAGAGACAGCTTTGAAAAGGAATATCAAAGAGTAATCTCCGACACTTCTCTTCAAGCTTTAACAATAAAAAAGAACGTTGATAAAAAAGAAATTTTAGCTTTGGCGGTACATATTGAAGATAAAAGAAAGAAAAGACTTACTCTCTTCGATAAGATCAGATATTTTTGGAAATATGGTATTCCTTTCCACTCGATGAAAATCACTCCGCCAGAGTTCACGGAGAGGTTACGTAAATCATATATCATCCGTAAAATGGAAGATCAGAACCTAGCTATTGAAGAATTATTATCACTGATCCAGGAAGAAAAAAACGAGCATTATACAGAGAGAGTTATCAAATCCTCAGTGAATCAGCTTAATCGAAATATCAACAAGCGATATCAGAATAGAAAGTTCCCTGATTTCACTAAAGAAAATTTCAAAGAGAGGTTCTCAGACTTTATCCATCGCTTCCCCGTGATATTATCCTCCACCTATTCTTTACCGACTACTGTTCCAAATCAGTTTCTATTTGATTACATCATCATCGATGAAGCCAGCCAAAGCACCATTACTACTGTAATTCCATCCCTCATGAATACGAAGAATATCGTGGTGATTGGTGATGATAAGCAATTGCCTCCTGTTATCGCAGAAGGAATTTTAGAACGGGAAAAAGAACTCGCAGAAAAACATCTGATTCCACAAGAATATCGGGATGATGGTAAAAGCTTTTTATCTTTTATCCAAGCGACAGTTTCAAAAGTCCCTGTTACATTACTTCGAGAACACTATCGCTGTCCAAGTCAAATCATCGGTTTCAGTAACGAGAAGTTTTACGGAAGCCAACTTATTTTAAAGAACGCGAATAATAATAAGAATCAGCTCAAAGCAGTAAAAACAGTTCCAGGAAACCACGCTAGAAAGAACAGCACAGGAACAGGACTCTATAATCAAAGAGAAATTGATGAAGTCATTCGCATCGTAAAAGAACTACCGAAAGACAAATCAATCGGTGTGATTACTCCTTACAAAAAACAAGCAGAGCTATTGAAAGCATCTTTACCAAAATGTGTGGATGTTGGGACCATTCACACATTCCAAGGAAGAGAAAAACAAATCATCATCCTGTCAACTGTTGCAAATAACATCGACGATTTCAAAATAGAGAGCGGGATGAAAAAAGCATTCATCAACAATGAACAAATGATCAATGTCGCTATCACAAGAGCAACAGAGAGATTTATCTTAGTCACAAGCAGTCAAATTGCTCAATCTAACAGCAATGTTCTCTCAGATTTGGTGAAGTATATCCAATATGAAACAAAAGAAGGCATTGAAACAAGTCCGATTGTCTCTGTCTTTGATCTTCTTTATGCTGATTATGCTGAGTATCGCCAATCAATTTATCCGGATTCCATTTTGATCACAGAGGATATTTTTGTCAAGCTACTTAAGGATGTCTTAAAAGAAGAAAAGTATCAGTCTTTATCTTTCTCTCTTCACGTTCCTATCAAATCAATCATACAAATTAGAAAAGATCACTATAACAAAGACGAATATGAATACTTATCCCACCCTTGGACCCATTTTGATTTTGTTATCTTCAATAAATTTGATAAAAAACCAGTTCTTGCAATAGAAGTCGATGGTGTTTCCTATCATGAACAAAACAAAAAACAAGCCTATCACGACTCTATAAAAGATAAGTGTGTAAAAGATGTTTCTCTTCCTTTCTTGAGATTAAAAACAAACCAATCCCAAGAAAGAGAAGTATTAGTTAATGCGTTAGAGTCCGCGTTAGGATTATAGTTTAATAGTAGAAATCCTGTTGGTGTTCTCCTCTTATATCAGGTGTTTTGTGTTAAGATATTTCTATGAGATTAGATAAATATTTAAAGGTCAGCAGACTGATTAAGAGAAGAGAAGCTGCTAAGGAGTTTATCGAGAAGGGGTTTGTATCTTTAAACAACAAGATTGCAAAGCCTTCTAGTGAGGTGAAGCTCGATGATGTTATCGAGATTAGAACTCCTTTTGGTAAGGTGATAAGAGCCAGAATTAAAGAGATTCGCATGGTCTCTAAGATTGAGGATGCTGACAGGATGTATGAATTGATCAATGAGGGTGATTCTGATGGTTCAAGAGAAGAAATGTAGAAGCGCTAAGGGCTTAAAGATTCTTTATATCAGTGTGATGGCTCTCTGCACTGCGGTGCTGATTGTTTTGATTGTGATCTCAGCTTTAAAGATTCATGAGAATCAGGTCTTAAAAGAGAAACAGGCAGAGATCATCGAGAAATATCAAGAAATTGCCAAAGAGAATGAAAATTTAAAAGATGAGAATTACGCTCAGGTTTATTTTGATGGGATGAATATGTATATCCCTCAGAAAGATATCATTATCGAATATCAGCCATGAGTGTTGAAAAACTACTTTCGAAAGAGAAAAAATATCTTGTCGCTTTTTCAGGTGGACCGGACTCGGTCTACCTGCTATTAAAACTTGTTTCTTTCTTTCAAGAGAAATTAAGGGATCATATTTCTTTAATTTACATCAATTATCACGACTCTCCTTTTGTAAAAGATGAGGAGAATATCGTGAAATATTATCAAAAAAAATATGGGCTTTCTCTTTATCAATTTGATGTTCATCCAAAGAGAAGAAAGATTTCTAATTTTGAAGAGTGGGCTAGGGATTATAGATACCATCTCTTTTCAAAAGTCGGAAAAAAAGAGGAATTTGATGCTGTCTTAACTGCTCATCAAAAAACTGATGTGGTTGAGACTTATCTTCTTCAAAAAGAGAGGGGGAATCTCCCTCTCTATTACGGATTAAAAGAAGAGACTGCTCTCTTCTCTTTTCCCTTAATTCGACCGATTTTAGAAGTGAGTAAGAAAGAGATTATCGAGGAATTACAAAGAGAGAAGATTCTCTTCTATGATGACATCACAAATCAAGACCTCACTAGAAAACGCAATTCTCTTCGTGTCTCAATGAGAGAAGAAGAAATCTCTTCTTATCTCTCTTTGATCGAACAAGAGAATCAGAAGCTCTGTTCTCTTTATCAGTCTTTTCAAGAGCATCAGCAAGGCATGACTTTCTCTTGTTATGAATCCTTTTCAGAAGAAGAGAAACGAAGATATTGTTTCTATCTTTTAGATTGTCACAGAGTTAAAAAAGGAAAAGAGGGAATCGGAAAGAGAATGTATGATTTTCTCAAGAGAAAAGCTTTCCTTTCTCTTACGATCACTCCCTCTTTAACACTTTATAAGACAGAAGATTCTTTCTTCTTGTCTTATCCTTTTGAAAAGCTTTCTTACTCCTATACATTCCATCAAAAA
>JALFLX010000053.1 GCA_022774485.1 Bacilli bacterium | reverse complement strand
CTATACGAAGTAAAAAGAGGGGCGCACCCCTCTTTTTTACTCGAATTCTTTTGCGACAAGCTTTAGCATCTCTCTAATTTCAATGTGCTGAGGGCAGTGGGATTCACACTGTCCACATCCGATGCAATCAGATGCTTTTCCATAGCCTCTTTGCAAGGCGTTTTGATATCTCCGCTCTGCTTCTTCTCTCTGACTTTCTCCGAACTTGGAAAGGAGGTTGATGAGTGCAAAGTATTTCGGTATCGGAATATTCATCGGGCATCCATCTACACAATAAGAACAGGATGTGCATGGGATTGTCTCTTTCTCTTTGATAATCTTTGCGACTTGGAAGACAAGCTCGAACTCTTCTTTGGAAAGGGGAGCGAACTCTTTCATGTAGGAGAGATTATCCTCTAACTGCTCAAGGTTGCTCATTCCGCTTAAGACAACCATGACTGAATCTAACGAGGCGGCGAAGCGGATTGCCCAAGAAGCGGTGGAACGCTCGGGTGCTTTCTCTTTCAAAAGATTCTTTGCTTCTTCTGGAACGACACTTAATAATCCGCCTTTCACTGGCTCCATGACGATGACTTTTTTGTGATATTTGACACAGAGATCATAACATCTTCTCGATTGAACACTAGGGTCTTCCCAGTCGAGATAGTTGATCTGAAGCTGGACAAAGTCGATGTCTGGATAAGCTTGCAACATCTTCTCTAACACCTCAGGGGAATCGTGGAAAGAGAAGCCGACCTGTTTGATTTTGCCTTCTCTCTTCTTTTCAAACACAAATGAGAAAGCATCCATCTGTTCTGCTTTTTCCACAAGCTCTTGTCTCATAGCGTGGAGGAGATAATAATCGAAGTAATCAACCCCACAGCGCTCTAACTGACTTTCAAAGAAAGCGGGAATATCTTCTTTTCGATCGATCATGAACAAAGAGAGCTTGTCTGCAATGGTGTAGGCATCTCTTGGATATCGCTTTGCGACACACTCTCGAAAGGCGAGTTCGCTGAATCCGTTTTTGTGATAGGGATAAGCAGTGTCAAAATAAGTGAACCCCTCTTTGATAAATTCATCAGCCATCTTCTTTACCTGCTCTAAATCCACTTTGCTTAAGTCGTTAGGATCAATGAGCGGTAAGCGCATCAGACCGAAACCTAGTTTTTTCATACGTTTTCTCCTTTCGCAGACATCAATTTCTGATGTCTCTCATTCACCTCTTCTATTGTCATATGATAACAGGAGTAGAATCCTTTCTCCCCGCCTTTGATATAGTCTCCTTTGATGGTGTTATCCTTATCGATCTTATCAAGCGGATAAGGATGATTCACTTTCCATCCGTTTAAGAAACCGATCGAGATTGCATCTTTTGGACAAAGGAAAGAACAGCGCATGCACATCTCGCAATGTGAGTGAAACGTTAAGGTGTTATCGTTTTTGACTTCGATGTTGTGATTTGGGCAGAGCTTCACGCAGAGGTGACAGGAATCACACTTCTTTTGATCCACTTTGTAAAGAGGACCGTTGATCGGACCACCGATTCTTTGAATTGTGAAAATATAAGAGCAAATACGATCTAATAAACTCGCGTTAATCTGATGCGGAACATGTTCCGTTATCTCGTGAATTAAAAGATCTAACAACTTTTTATCATAATCGAGCAGCTGTTTGACAAAAGAATCTTCAAAGCGGAAGTGAATGTTGTAAGGAAAAAGGAAATGTTCCTCAATAAGAGGAGAACATCCTTGCTTCTTCAAGAGCTTTTTGATGACTCTGCTACTGCAGTTATTCCAGTGCATCGATTCTCCCGACTGCTTATAGATAAAATAAGTTGTTTTCTTTGGGAAAGTCAGTTTTTTCAGATATTTATTTAATGTTCTTGGGGAGTTAAAAGCGTAGATCGGATAACCGATACCGACAAGGTCATAACTTTCTAAAGGAATCTCAGGACTATCTTGATTCACTTCAAAACACTGCACGGTCTCATAGCCTGCTTGTAACAGACGCTCTTTGATTTTCAACGCGAGATATCTCGTGTGAAATGTGCCAGTACAATAGAGAAGAAGAGCTCTCATGAGTAACAGTCCTCAATCATCTTCATGGTCTCTTCATGGAGGTAGTTGACATCCTCTTCGTTCATCAGCTCTTTTTTGATCTTTTGAAGATTTGGATAGCCCCAGCTGTGGAACAATCCTCTCGGGCCAGTGTAATAAGGTCCTTCAGGATATTCTTTTCCACCCATGTAAAGAAGCGGAAGGCACGCTTTATCTGGTGACATGAATATCATTTTCATCAAAGGAGGAACGATCACATAGAAAATCTTCGGATAAGCTTTATTTTCTTTTGAGAACAAATTGGTGCAAGAGACTCCAGGATGGGCAAGATAGGAATGAATACCTAATTTTTGCAAGTGAATAGACTCCATCATCAAAAGGCGTTTGATAAAGCCATAACGTTTTGTCTTGGATTTGATGTTAAGACCTTGTAAATCTTTTTGGAATTTGTAGTAATTGTAGGAAATTGAGGCGGTGTTAACAAATTTGATATTCGGATTGACTTTAGAAAGCTCAATTTCAATATAGATCGGAGTGAGATAATCGGTCAAAAAAGTACGATCGTATTTCCCTCTTATTTCAATATCCTGATGGAAAAGACCAGCGTTGTTGTAGAAAAGATCGATGTTCATCCCTTTGAGGACTTCCACTTGCTTTTTGACATCTTCAGGATTCTCTAAATCCATTGTGAGATAGGAAATCTCACATCCTTCTTTCATCAGTTCTTCTTTCACCGCTTGAAGTTTCTTTTCATTTCTTCCGATGAGAAGAACAGAGGCTTTCATCTTTGTGAAGTAATAGGCTAAGGATTTTCCTAAACTTCCTGTCGCTCCGGTAATTGCAACTTTGATTCCTTCTTGGAAAGAGACTTCTTTCAGTGCTCTCTTTAAATATTTTTCTCGTTTCTTCATGACTCTATTTTACGTGCTTTCTTTTCGAATTTACAATTGGAAACGTGTTTTCTTAAAACTTTCTCTTTCCATTTTAATAAGGAAACCAATAGTTTCCTAAATAATGATTGAAAATGGAAAAAGAATTATGAATAATGAAAGAACATTTGTCGGAGGGTTGTCATGAAAAAAGCAAGTTTATTCCCATTAGGAGCGTCGATGCTCCTTTGTTCCTGCTCATATATCTCTCATACCGTATCAGGGGATTATCACTATCAGGATGCAGAGAATTATCAACCATTAGAAGGAAAAGTTTCTCTTTCTGAGATAAATAAGATCGATATCGGTTGGCTCTCTGGCAAGATTATTCTTCAAAGTGAAGGGGACACTCTTTCTTTTTATGAAGAAGAAGTGAAGATGAAAAAGTATCTTCCGTTGTACTACCGAGTGAAAGAGAACACTTTATCGATTCATTATGTAAAGAGCCTCACGACCAATCAAGAACTTCAAAATGTTGACAAGGTGTTTTATCTCAATATTCCAAAAGGCAATGCTGAGCTTTCAATCGATAGCGTCAGCGGCTCGATTGAAGCGAAAGATTTGCAAATCAGTTCTCTCTCCTTAGATACGGTGAGCGCCACGTTCCACGCGACCTCTCTTGATTGTGTCACAACCAAAATCAACACCGTGAGTGGCAATGTGAAAATCGATTCTCTTTCTTCCTCTGCGGTATCGATTGATTTTGATTCTGTGAGTGCGAATCTGACTGTTGGAACGGAAGATGGATACCATGTGTCCTTTGATACCGTTTCTGGTATCTTCCGCTCATATCAATCCAATGAAAAGAAATATGGAAGTGAAAAACTTCATATCACTGCAGATACCGTTAGCGGCAGTGTGAGCATTGTTAAACCAGCCTAAAAAGCTGGTTTTTGTGGTGTGACGGGCATGTCATATATCTAAAGGGTGAAAGTCCCGAATAGGAACGTC
>JALFLX010000021.1 GCA_022774485.1 Bacilli bacterium | reverse complement strand
ATGAAGAAGATGAGAGACATGCTCAACGAAAAGAAAGATGAATTCGCCTTCGTCTCTGATTATCAGTCCCATGAGACCTATCGTCACGGCGCGATAGAACACATCGATCTTCCGACCTCGAATGTCTTGAAGTTCGGATATGAAGATGGCTCCACCATCACCATCCGTCCCTCTGGCACAGAACCGAAAGTCAAAGTGTATTATTACGCTCAGAAAGATCGGGCTGACGGCTTAGATGAAAAAATCAAAGCGATGCAAGAAGAGATGAGAGGACTCATCAAAGCGTAATGAGAAAAATCGGAAGAGAGCAAAACGCTCTCTTCCTTTTTCAGTGGTACAATGTTATGCGAAAGAAGGAAACACTATGATCAACTTATCTGATTATCAAGCTTTTTTCTCTGATATTGACGGCACATTACTCGATAGAAAATCAAAGCTTCACGAAAGAACAATTAACGCGATGAGACAACTTCCGATGCCTCTTTATCTCATCTCGGGAAGAAGTGAAAAGGCGATGAGAGGAATTCAAAAAGAACTCGGTGCCGAAGATACCCTGATCACATTAAACGGCAACGCAATCATGCAGAATGGAAAGCTTCTCTATCAAGGTCCTTCGTTAGAAGGTGATATTTTAGATGAAGTCTTAGACCGTGTCTTTTCTCTCTATGCTGACAAAGTCTCCATCAACGCATATGATCCCTTCTTTTGGTATGCAAACAATATCAGTGATCCTCACACCATCTATGAGATAAACGTGGTAGGTTTTGCACCGGATATTCTCTTCTCCTCAAAAGATGAGCTCAGAGGAAGAAAACTCTCCAAACTGATGTTTATCGGTGAAATTGAGATTCTCGCTGAAATCAAAAAGAGACTAAAGGGCATCCAAGGAATTGAAGCTGTCTATACCCATCCTGACTTCTTAGAAGTTCTTCCGATCGGATCCAACAAAAGAACCGGTATCCTCAAAGCTGCTGAACTTCTTTCCATCGATTTAAAAAAATCAATCGGCGCCGGAGATACCGAAGTCGATGTTCCGTTCTTAGATGAGGTCGGTCTTCCGCTTTTGATGGGCAATTCAAAAGAAGAGATCAGAAAAGAGAATTATACCCTATTAGACACCAATGAAAATGATGGGCTTGCAAAGTTCATAGAAGAAAATTTATAGATAAAACAAAGTAAAAATACAGGTTACAACTTTTATTATTAAATACTGATTTGCACATGGGGTCAGCAAAGCACGATGAATTAGGACTTTTTTGACATCAGTTCCCGATATCTGATCACTTTGCGAGTCGAAACTGCCATTTCAAACAGGTCTTTTATGGCTCCCGGAATATCGTTGTGATGATTTAACACGAAAGAAAATAGATTGCACCAATCCTGAAGCTCTTCCCTTGAATACCCACCATGCGTCTTCATGAAGCGTTTGAAGAACCTGTGCACTGTATTGATCAGGTCCATAGGGTTTTCCTTGTCCGAAAGTCCCTTTGTCTCTGCTGTCTTGTGGATTTCTCTCGTCAGACTCAGTTCCTCGACCAGTACACCATGCGACTTCTCACCATCATCTATCATATGGGAACCTGGCTTTATATGAGGAATCAGTTTCCTCATTCTTTTTCGCGATGGCTTTCCTGTGCCATCGGCAATCAGTACTGTTCTTGTTCCGTCCGTAAGAGTCATGATGCAGAGATTGTTGCGAGACAGGCCTCTGAGAAGCCTTCCTTTCTCATCCCTTTTCAGATCCTTTGGCATCAGCTTCAGATAGGTCTCGTCAGTCCAGAACCTCTCTTCCATCACAATGTCGGACTGATAATTCTTCAGTACTTCGAATATCTTGTTTATCCAATATCTGCCCGTAGAATAGGCGTTTCTGTTGTCTATCGATGCGATTTTGATGCTCTGGTATTGGAAAAGATGGATGAGAAACTCTATCCATTCTCCTACCGGTATTTTCCTTGAATCGAAAATCGAGCCAGTCAGAGGATTGAATTTCCTTTTGCAGGAATTGCAACGGAAGCATTGGGTTCCGTCCTTCCTGTGCCCGATTTTCCTGAACCTGTTCGATCCGCAGTAGGGACAGCATGTCACCTTGATTGAATTCACGAATTCGATTTCAGGGCTTGAAAAAGAAGAGTGCTTTGCATCGTACCATCCTTCCGTTCTGTCAATGATCAAGTCGCCAAGTTCGTCCTGGCTTTCGAATGTCGAAAACATGCTCCGCAATGTACGCGGACTCGAAAAAGAGTTTATGTCTTGCTTTTTGTTCATTTTGGTGGTTTGTCTAGGTCGGTGGAAGAGCGATGACAAACCACCACGTTTAGAAATCACTCTCCCGCCGACACGTATTCTATTGGTGCCAGCTGACTGGCTGAAATATTATACTCCACTATGGCTGAAGTGACCCCATGTGCAAATCAGTATTTTTATTATTAATAAAAATCCTGTTTTGACTGATATCTACGAAATTCACTTGCGCAAGAGAAGCTGTCTCATTGTGTTCTTTGTTACCTCTTAAGAAAGAGAGACAAAAATCAAGATCAGGAACAAGCCTAACGCGATATGAGAAATTCCAGCAAGTCCAGAGATCGTGCCGTTCATCTTGCCGATGTCAGAGATGACAGAAGCATCGACAAGAGGATTGATAAGCCCGCGGACAAACAACATCAAAGATGCTGCACCTTCACAGATAACATAACCGAGAATAGAAATCCGATAGAGCTTGCTTTCCTCTTGAAATACTTCCAAAGCGACAAGTCTAAAAACAAGAATGAATATCATTCCTAAGACAAGAATGAGGATGAACCAAACCTAAGACTTGGAAAGTGTTTGCAAAACCAAACGCTTTTGATACTTCGCGATAGATCACTCCCCTCACCAGTCCAGCAATTAAGAACCTAAGCTGATTTTAATGTGTTTTTTCATAATTTTTCCTCTTTTTTCTTACTGTATCACTCTAAGAAACAGAGGATGTTAGGGGAAGATAAATTCGTGTCGTTTCCTCGTCTTTTCTAGATAGAAAAAGACCGCCTCCGGGGATAGAGGCGGTTTGACAAAGGAAAACAACACCAGATTATCAATCGATTTCAACGCTTCCGTTTGCGACTAAGCGTCCATCGATACGATCGAATAAGAGGATATTATCCGTGTCGATGTTGAGGTGAACTTTGCTTCCAACCGGATAATCGATACGAGAGAAGACAACGGAGGTCAAGATGTATTTGCCGATCTTGAGTCTGACAGTGGTCTCCATACCAGAAGGCATTGCAGCATAGACTTCCGCTTCAATCGGTCCAGAGTCATCGATTCTTAAGAATTCCGGTCTCACACCTAAGACATACTCGTCATCGGTAAGAGTCTTCTCATCTTTGCTCTCTAACTGACCATCAACAGTAGAGATATGGAAGCTGAACTGGAGGTCTTTGTTCTTCTTCTCGACATAGCCTTTTTCAGCAGCATATTTTGCTAATCGCTCTTCATTTTCTTTCTGGAGGCGTAATCTCTCCTGAACTTCTTCTTCAAGGTGGAGATCGTTTGCAGGATGATATTTCATCTTGATAGAAGAATCGAACGCGTCTAAGGAAATAATGCCGTTTTCTTCTTTGGCTTTAACTTCGATGAAGTTGATTGCCGGATTTCCGACGAAGTCTGCAACGAAGAGATTCTTCGGTGTTCCATAGACGGTGAGAGGCGGATCATACTGCTGAATGACACCGTTGCTGATGAGACAGATTTTTGTCGCTAAGGTCATCGCTTCAAGCTGATCATGAGTGACATAGACAAAGGTAGAACCAGTCTCAACATGTAATCTCTTCAGCTCGGCTCTCATCTCTAAACGGAGCTTCGCATCGAGGTTGGAGAGCGGTTCATCCATGAAGAGAACTTTCGGTCCAGGGGCTAACGTACGAGCGATAGCGACACGCTGTTGCTGACCGCCGGAAAGCTCTGATGGATAACGATCCATGAATTCACCGATTTTAACAACTTTAGCAGCATGGCGAAGTTTTAAATCCATCTCTTCTTTGTCAAGACGGCGGTTTTTCAAGATCACTTTACCAGAAGCATCTTTGATATCAAAGGTTTTAGGATCGACAGATTGACCTTTGGATTCAATCTTTTGGCTTTCATCAAGGAATCTCTTAGAGAACTCATCGCTAGCTTCTTTCGCTTTTTTCATCGCCTCATCACGATCCATCTTCTCTAAGCCTAAAGCAGCGATTTCTTTAGCAGAATACATGGAGATTGAAAGTTCATCGATCAAGCAAATTAAGAACTTTTTCTCATCTCTCTTTCCGTTGCTGTCAGTCGCGTTCTCATCTGCCTTCTTGATCTTGTCATATTCAAGGACAAGCTTTGAAAGCTTTGAGAGGCGTTCTGCTTCACTCGCGTGGAGAGGCATGACCTGTTTGACGTTTTGAAGTCCGAAGAGGATGTTCTTATAGACAGTCATATGAGGCCAGAGGGCGTAGTTTTGGAACAAGAATCCGACATGTCTCTCATTGGCAGGGACATTGATTCCTGTCTCAGAGTCGAAGACGACTTGATCTCCGATAGTGATCTTTCCAGAAGTCGGAGTCTCAAGGCCTGCGATCATACGGAGTGTAGTGGTCTTTCCGCATCCGGAGGGACCTAACAAGGTGATAAAGGCCTGATCTTCAATCACCATGTTCAAGTGATCAGCGCCGTAGAAATCTCCCCAGCGCTTTGTGACATTTTCTAATACAATTTTTGGCATTTTGATTAACCTCCAATTCCTTTATCAAGGCTAGCGCCTGTGATCTTATTCACGAGCCAGTTGACTAGCAAGATGATGATGACTAAGAGCAAGTTGGCTGCATTCTCCAAACCGTAGATACCATCTGAGTGGAAGAGGAACATCTGCTTGGTCAGAAGCATTCCGTTTCCACCGATGAACAAGAATAAGTCGTATTCCCTCATACAGGAGATAAACGGGAGCAAGTAGCCAGATAAGAAGCTGGATTTCTGAATCGGGAAGATGACGCGAGTCATACGTTTCCACCAAGGGACATTTTGAATGACGGCAGCTTCTTCAATCTCATTAGAGAGCTGGAGCATCGCGTTTGTCGCAGAGCGGGAAGCAAACGGAATGAATTTGATGGAACCTAAGAGAATCGCTAAGAACATCGGGTTTCTATAGAGGAATTTGAAGCCAGCAGCAGAGAAGGTGGAGGCCATATCGAAGAAGATTGCGGAGAGGGTGATAGAAGGAAGCAAGTAAGGTAAGAAAGCGAGCGCGTTGACACCGGATGCCATCTTCGATTTTCTCTTCTTAGCAACACCGTAACCGATGAGAAGACCGACGGTTCCAGCAATCAAAGCGCAGATGACTGAGACAACCAAGGTTCCGCGTAGAGATGTCCATATTTCCTCATTGAAGAAGAGACCTTTGTATCCAGCGCTTCCGAGCGTACCTTTTTGATCGATCCAGCTATCGAGTGTGAATCTGGTGAAGTCACCAGTTCCTGGGTTCGCTAAGAAGGATTCTAAGGCGAAAGAAACCATCGGACCGATGCAGACAAAGACGACGAAGAAGACTAAGACACAAGAGACAATCCACTTGCCGACCTTTCCTAAGTTCTGTTTGCTGATCTGACCGGATTTACCAGAGACAGTCGTGTAGGACTTACGAGAACCGGTGGACATCTGATTGAATGTCAAGATGATGAGACCCATTGCGATCATGAGCATGGAGATGACATTACCGATACCATACTGCCAAACAGTCTTTGATCTTAGAAGTGTCTCCATCTGTGTCGCTAAGACTTTGTAATTGACAGGATCACCGAGTGTAGCTGCGACAGTGTAGGAAGAAATCGCGCTGCTGAAGACCAAAAGAATTGTTGATAAAATTGCAGGTTTCAGAATCGGAACTGTGATTTTCGTAAAGATTTTCCAACGAGGAACATTCAAAATTGTCGCTGCTTCTTCTAAGTTCGCATCCATGTTGCGGAGAATACCGCCCATGAGAATGTAAGCAAACGGCGCATAGTGAAGTCCTAAGACCATCGCAATTGGAAATGGTCCATAGCAGAGCCATGTAGGCGCAGCCCAACCGGTCAACGCTTGAATCTCACCGATGTGTCCGCCAGGACAATTAGTGGAGATGAAGAGGTTGTACCAGAAAAGGGCGAGGGTCCACTGAGGCATGATGTAAGGGAAGATAAAAACAGAGGAAATAAATTTCTTGAATCTAAGATTGGTTCTAGTGATTAGGTAAGCGACAGAGCCACCGAAAAGAATCGCAAAGAAACAAGAGAGGATGGCAACAAGCAAAGAGTGGCCAAGCGGAGTCCAAAGATACTGGTTTGAATGCTCACCAGCAAAGGTGTTCACCCAGTTATCAGGGCTGTAACCGCTGATTTTCTGAGTGATCGGATTCTTGTTGGCGAAGGTGGAGAGGATGAGAGATCCGAAAGGAACAAGAGTCAAAACCAAGAGGATTACACCGATACAGACAAGAATCGTATTCGCAGGGAATCCAAAAAATGTTTTTGTCTTATTCCAAGCTTTTGACCAAGCTCTATTACCCATATCTTTCGCGAGAGATGAATCCATATTCGAGCTTCCTTTCTATTGATAAACAAAATAACAAGAGGCCGATACCTCTAAGAAGCATCGGCCTCAAAACATTCAGCTGCTAATGTTTATTTCTTTCCGGTCTCAGCGACGATGAAGTTGTTGACTTCGTCATAGTGATCACCGATGTAGGAAGGTTCTTCAACGATAGCGCGGCCACCAGTCTTAGAAGTCCACCATTCACCGGTAGGATCGTTCATAACAGGGAAGAGGTTCGGATCAGAATCTTTCTGAGTATATTTCTTTTCCGCATCTAAAGTACCATGTCCGAATTTGGTACGATTGATGTTGATGGAAGCCATGGTCGGATAGTCGCCGATATCAACAGCCCATCCCTTATATCCTTCCGGAGTGGTGGATAAGAGGTTGATTAATGCACAAGTGGTGTAAGGATGTTTAGAAGTCGGCATGACCTGGAGGTAATGCTTATACATGAAGCCAGAGAATCCTTTCATCTTCATGACAGCATTATTTCCATCCTCGATATCTTTTCCTAAGGAAGGAGAGACGATATAGCTCTTGGAGACTTCATCAGACTCCTTAAGGTTCATCATCTTGGAGTAGACAATCCAAGCGTAGTTACCCTTAGCGGATTTGACTGCGAAGTTGTTGACCGCTTCGCCATCATCCTTCTTGAACTGAGCGTTCTTGATATAACCAGAGATGAACGCATAGGCGTATTTCTTATTGCCCTTATCTGCGAAATCATCCGGCTTAGAAACCTTGGCTGCTTTTTCAGCATCAGTGAGAGCATTCCAAGCTTCTTTTAACATGTTGTTGTTCTCATCTTTAGTGAGCATAATGAGCCAGTCACGGTTGACGTTCTCATTGTTCGGATCCATGGAGTGGATGACCTTACCAGTATCTAAGAAATCCCAAACGTTATCCGGGATAACCTGTTCACCATCAGAGTCATTGACCAACCAGGTTTTGAAGTTGAACTGGAGGGCGAAAGGATCGCCGTTGACAGACTTGTCACCTTCCCATTCCTTCGGGACATAGTTGACAAACTGATCGCCATATAAAGCGAGCTGATAACCATCCTGGACTAAAGCGCCATCATAACCATCATCAACTTCAGCGTTGATATCACCGACAAGCTTGGTATAGATGTGACCATCATCGAGAACATCCCAGACGAAGGTGGCATTCTCACACTTCGGATTCTTCTCGACTAATTTCTTCTTGAAGGCATCAGCGGCTTTCTTGGCTCTAGAAGAGCAACCGACCCACTTGAAAGTGCCATCCTGAAGCTCATCAGCGGCTTTCTGGAAGAGAGCATCGCGATCGAGTTTCATCGCTTCTTTCACAGCATTTTCAACAGCAATTCTGTTTTCGCTCTTTTCATCATTGCCACAGCCGACGAGGCCTAAGCAAGTGAAGGCGACAACAGTAAGAGAACGGATAGACTTTGAAATTTTCATAAAAATTTCCCCCTTTTGTCTTTTGCTCCCATCCGCCACAAACGTGTACAAGTATGGGTTAGCTTCAAGAAGTCTATCACGAAAGCCCTTACAAGTAAATGAATTTTTTTACAATTCTTTACAATTTAAAATATTGAACATTTGTTTATAAAAATGTTTTTGGCATAATTTTTCGTGTTTTTTATAAAAATCACTCTTTTTTCTTATTTTTTTGAAAATCGGAAGCCCTAAATTCTTTGCAATTGCTTACAATGTAAGAAAAAATTGTAAAATTCATTTTTTTCATTTCCGCTATCCATATGTATCCAGACATCGAATGATTCAGCCTCATTCTAATTTCAACCTCATCACTCATTAAATAGGTAGCAACCATCCAATCACTTTCAAAAGTTTAATTTTTTTCATTTTTTGAAAGTGAGATGGTGCACATCAATACAATATCGGTTATAATACAACCGAAATCGACTTTCAAAAGTTTAATTTTTTTCATTTTTTGAAAGTGGAGGTGAGTAATGAGAACCATTGAAAGAACTGAATATCTCAACCGAATAAAAGGACTGAAAGATACTCCTGATATCAAGGTTATCACAGGAATTAGAAGATCAGGAAAATCGATACTAATGCAAGAATATATCCAATATCTAAAAGAACATTTCTCAGACATCAATGTCATTTTTATCGACTTTATGGATCTCTCTTTTGAATACTTAAAAGAATATCATGCTCTTCACACTTATGTTGAAGACCACTTTCAAGAAGGAAAAGCAAATTATCTATTAATTGATGAAGTCCAAATGTGCCCGAATTTTGAATTAGCGATCAACAGTCTTTACTCCAAAAGAAAATATGACATCTATCTCACGGGCTCTAATGCGTTTTTATTAAGTGCAGATTTAGCGACACTATTCACAGGAAGATACATTGAGATTCATGTCTATCCATTCAGTTTTAAAGAATATTGCCAATACTATAAAAATACAAATAATATCGAAAGTCTCTTTGAGGATTACACAATCAAAGGTGGTCTCCCTGGCTCCTACGCATACAACAATGAAATTGATCGGAAAGAGTACATCAAAGAAGTTTATCAAACAATAGTCACAAGAGATCTTGTCCAGAAGTATTCATTGACAGACACTTTGGTATTGCAACGCTTAAGTGAATTCTTGATGGATAACATCTCGAATTTAACTTCAGCCAACAATATCAGCAATTCATTAGTCGAGAAAGAAATATCGACGAATCATGTCACTATCAGCAAATATATCAAGCATCTATGCAATGCCTTTGTCTTCTACGATATCAAGCGCTACGATATCCGCGGAAAAAAATATTTAGAAAGCACGGAGAAATTCTACTTAAGCGATATCGGTATCCGTTACGCTGTCCTTGGAACAAGAAATATGGATTATGGAAGAGTCTATGAAAATATGGTTTGCATAGAACTGCTTCGCAGAGGTTTTGATGTCTATGTCGGAAAGCTTTATCAAAAAGAAATCGACTTTGTCGCACAAAAAGGAAGTGAAAAAATCTATATTCAAGTAAGCGATAATATCACGGAAGAAGAGACATTTAAACGAGAATACCAACCTCTTTTACAAATTAAGGATGCATATCCAAAAATCATCATTGCAAAAACTGGTCATCCTAAATACAGCTATGAAGGAATTGAAATCATAGATATCCGGGACTGGCTGTTAAATAAGGAAAAAACTTTATCGGTTTGCTGATTCTTTTCGTTTCTTCTATAGCCTCAATGGAATCTTGATTGTATTAGGAAACGAAATCATTAAATGAAAACCCCATTAAGAACACACTGTGTATAAAATTTGTTCAGTACATAGCAGTGGTCAAAAATGGGGCGCAGTTCATTTTAAGGACTTTCGGTATTATTCGAGTTCAATTGTCGCAGGTGGCTTCGAGGTGAAGTCATAAAGAACACGGTTGACACCTTTTACTTCGTTGACAATACGGTCAACAATGGTGGTCAACACATCATAAGGGATCGGATATGGTTTTGCAGTCATGAAGTCATCTGTCTGCACCGCGCGCAAGACAACTGCGTAATCATAGGTTCTAAAGTCTCCCATGACACCGACGCTTCTCATGTTGCTTAATGCAGCGAAGTACTGGCTGATTTCATGATCGATTCCTGCTCTGTGGAGCTCTTGACGGAAGATGTAATCCGCATCTTGGACAATTCTCACTTTTTCAGGAGTGACTTCTCCGATGATTCTGACACCGAGTCCAGGGCCCGGGAACGGTTGGCGGTTGACGATGAAATCAGGAAGTCCTAAGAGTCTTCCGACTTCTCTCACCTCATCCTTGAATAAGTCACGAAGCGGTTCAACCAACCCTTTGAAAGACATATTCTTCGGAAGTCCGCCGACATTGTGATGGGATTTGATTTTGGCAGAGATTCCTAATCCGGATTCGATGCGATCAGGATAGATTGTTCCCTGTGCTAAGAATTCACACTCGGAGAGTTTCTTTGTCTCCGCTTCAAATACTTCTAAGAAGGTAGCACCGATGATTTTTCTCTTCTGTTCAGGCTCCGCGACACCCTGAAGACGAGAGAAGAATAGATCCTGAGCGTTTGCACGGATGAAGTTGAGATCGAACTTTGAGAAGACAGATTCCACTTCATCGCCTTCGTTTTTTCTCATCAGTCCGTGATCGACAAAGACACAATATAAGTTCTTTCCAATCGCTTTGGAGACTAAAGCAGCGACTACAGCGGAGTCGACACCGCCAGAGAGGCCTAAGAGAACTTTCTTTCCGTTGGTCTTCTCTCTGATCTCTTTTATCTGATCCTCAATGAAAGTCTCACACTTCCAATCACCTTTGCATCCGCAGATTCCTAAAACAAAGTTCTCAAGCATCTTCTGTCCTTGGACAGAGTGCATAACTTCCGGATGGAACTGGGTCGCATAGATTTTTCTCTCCTCACACTCAAAAGAGCCAGTCGGGCAGTTTTCGGTGAGAGAAGTGAGAGTGAATCCCTCTGGAATCGTATCGATATAATCGGTGTGAGACATGAAGACCTCAGTGGTAGAAGAAACTCCTTGAAAGAGTTTCGATTCCGGTCTGATGACCTTCACTTCTGTCTTTCCATATTCGCTGATAGTGGCAGAACTCACATGACCTCCTAACAGATAGCTTAAGAGTTGGGCTCCATAGCAAATTCCTAAGATCGGTTTGTGAAGATTGAAAATCTCCTTGGAAATCTTCGGGCTTTTCTCATCGTAGACGGAGTTTGGACCGCCGGTGAAAATGATGCCTTTGACAGATTCATCTCTCAGCGCATCCAAAGAGATTGTGTACGGAACAACTTCAGAATAGACATGGCATTGACGGACTCTTCTCGCAATCAGCTGATTATACTGGCCGCCAAAATCAACGACGACAATCTTGTCTTGTTTCATATGCCCTCCCGATGACCTTATTACTATAAATGAGATTTCCTAGAAAAACAATTTTCATCTCAGACTTTTTGTTCTACAATATGCCCATGAACAAACAAGATTTATGCAAACGGATCGATCAGATTCTTATTCAAGACCTTTCCTTTCAGATCGGAGATTTAAAGATTGAAAACCGTTTTGACAGACTGGATGAAAAAGAGCACATAGCGAAAGAGTTCTCCTCAGTTGTCGCTTTGAAACTCGCTTCTTATATCGAAGCGATGATTATCTTCAAAGCTCAGTCTGATGAGAAGAAAAGAAAAGGATATCAAGTCTTTGAAAGCGAATTTAACAAAACGACAAAACCGCTTCTTTTTGTCGCAAATGAAGCCAAAGAGATCGAGAAGAAAGCGTTGCTTGTATTCGATGAATTTCTCTATTCAAAAAGAGCAGTGAAGCTAGAAGAGCTTCTTGCATCCCTTTCTCCTCTTGTCATATTGAAGATGGTAAAACAGATTGATGACAACAGCAAAGACCTCATCAAAAAGTTCCAAAAAGAGAAAGAAGTCATCTTCAACCAGAGTATTTTCTTCCTCCGCTCTTTCCTCCACGCATTCTTAAACAGAAAAGATTTAAACGAAGAAGACCTCCGTGTCGATTACGATGCGCTCGACTCTGGAAATCTTCTTTATAAAGGGGATACTCTCATCGTCCCCACCTTCTTAAACGCCTTTTCTCTCAAAGAATATCAAAAAGTGTTACACGAAGGTGTTGAATTGATTTCAAATACGTTCCCCACTTCTAATATCACCAAGGTCGCCGTGATCTACTTGGTTAAAGATTTCTATGTAGAAGCGAAGTTTTAGAAAAAACAACTTATTACCATATACTGTGACACCTATGTTGTTTTCTTGCTCTTATCCCCCTTGCAACCGCTAGTTGCGGATTTGAAAACTAAAATATGTAGAAGGAAACCGTTCAAAATTTGTAGAATTTGGCCACAAGGAGACAAGAAATTATGAACATTAAAATCGCAAATCGACTCGTGGAGTTGAGAAAGAAAAATGGGTTATCACAAGAGCAGTTAGCAGAGCAATTAGGCTTATCAAGACAAGCCGTATCAAAATGGGAGCGCGCGGAAGCAAGCCCTGATACAGATAACTTAATCTGCTTAGCCAAGATCTACGGAATCTCATTGGATGAGCTCTTGGCAGATGATGAAAGCATCGATGACATCCGCAGAAATGTCAAAGAGCAGCAGAAAGAAAAAGGATTTGAATTCAATGGAGAGGATTGCGAAGTCCACATCTCTAACGATGGTATCCATGTCAAAGATGATGATGGAAACACAGTTCACATCACTTCCAAAGACGGAATCGTGGTCACCTCAAAAGATGGTGAAGAGAAGAAACCGAAGAATGTCGTCTTAGGTGCAATCTCCGGACTCACCGTCTTCGCAGTTGTCATCTCTTATCTTATCATCGGATTCACTGTTCCTTTCGGCTTTGCAAACTTCTGGCCACTCTTCTTACTCATCGCTATTGTTCCGACTTTTGTCGAAGCCATCCAGAAGAGAAAATTCACTCACTTCGCTTATCCTGTCTTAGTCACGTGTGTGTACTGCTTCTTAGGCATGCTGTTAGGATTATGGCATCCTTACTGGGTCTTGTTCTTAACAATCCCTGTCTATTACATCATCTTTGATCCAATTGATAAACTCATTCATAAAGAAGAGAAAAATGACTGATCATAGAACCTCTGTAAAAGGGGCTCTTTTTTTCTACAAAAAGATCAAGCCTAACATATGAAGTGAATTATTGACTATCTATCAAAGTCAAGCAAAAAGGCACCTATCATTTCTGATAGATGCCACTTTCTAATACGCTTCTTTTTAGTGTGCAGGATAGGGTTATTTTTCTTCCTTTTTCTCATCATCTTTTTGAGTCAGATCGATGACAAAGGTATCAGGTGCTTCCCTTTCTTGAGGTTGCTCTTGAGAGGGAACATCCTGTTTAGAATAATCGTATGTCTCTGATGCTTTAAAGTCTCTATAGGTGGTGGGGTTAGGAACATAGCAGCCGCGGAGTGCAGATTCTTCTCCGTGTCTATAATTAGGATTGTTGTAGGTCTGATAAATCATCATCTTAAGCTCAGGAGCCATTGTCTCTAAGAAGGCCGGCGAATATTCTTCGATGACTGCGTAATTGTTATAGAGGACAAAGAATGAGAGAAGCAGACCATAGAAGCAAGCGATAGTCGGAGTGATCATCATCGAGAGGAGAACTAATCTCGAATTGTCGACTCTGACATAACACATGAGGAAGGTAGAAGCACCATAGAGAAGTGTGAAGATCAGAAGATATGGCCAATTATATGTTGCAAATAATCCCAAGCGTTTCCAATACCCAGCTCTAGTGACATTCTTAGCGAAGTTTCTTCCTTGAGAAGCAGGGAGGTTCTTGTCGATATCCGGCAAGAAGATGGTGGCTAAATAATGATTGGTCAAATTCTCAGGGATGGAATAGAAGAAGACAGAGACAAGCGGTAAGAAGAGGATTAAGGATGAGATTAAGGAAAGCGGTCTAGAGAAGTCAGAGAGATGCTCTGTGAGATAGTTGAAGAAGACTTCAGCATCTAAATTCGGATCGTTGTAATATTCTGAGAGCTGTTGGAATGTCGAAACACTCTCTGGGAAGATTTTAATGATGGAAGGTAAGAAACTGAAGATGATCAGATATCCCAATAAGAAGAGAGAGAAACCAAGAAGCAGAGACATGATGACTCCAAAAAGGCCGTTCATGTGTTCCTTGAAGAATCCTCGATAGCCATCCTTATAAGAGAATTTCATGCTTCCAATTCCGGAGATAGAGATACGGATTCTCTTTTCGACAGTGTAGAGCATCGGAAGAATAAAGAACAGCAGGGCAAATGATAAGAACATGCTATAAGAGGCGACTAAGATCACTCCCATCAGGCAGATTGCAGGCGGGAGAAAATATAACAAGGTCATCCAGTGTTCTTTTCGGCAACCTTTCTTTCTTCTGAGTTTAATTTTTTCTTTTAATTCTTTTGGATCCATAGTGTTCCTCCTTGTGAAACAATATATCAAACATGAGGAAAAATGCGGAAATATTATCTCGATTTTTTGGCGAGTTTTTTGCGTTTTTGAACATCTTTCTTCACAGCGTCGGACCTTTCTTTGATCGCTAAGACAAGATCTTTGGTCTTCTGATCTTCAAACGATGTGACAGAATCCTTCTCTGCCTCTATGATGGTCTGTTTGAGATCTTTTAGGGGCAAGAGGCTGTTTGCTCCATCCTTGACCTGAATGGTCGGAGGAACAAGCAAGGAGTTGTTGTAGACTGTGAAGGACTGGAAGAGGTGCTTCTCGTGACTTACACCGACTGCCGCTTCTAACAGCATGACTTTTCTCTCCGCGATTTTAAGAGGATTGTCGATCTTTGTTGTCTTCTCACTCTTCTCATCCCTTAAAAACAAAGTGGGATCTTTGCTGTTTCCATAGATTCCTCCAAACGCGGAGAAATCCTGAATCACATAGATATATTTCTCGCCGAAGAGTATGTGATCGTAATGCTCTGGCTCTGGAACTTCCGAATCGAAGTACAATTCAACATCATTCAAAAGATAGCGGTCATATTCCTCCGCGTAATGATAGAGGATTGAATAGACAGCTTTCTTATGTCCTCTCTTCTCTTTGGAGTGACAAATAGTATCAAAGAGAAGCAAGAAGATCATCAAAAGAATGATGACAGTGATGACAGAGAGAACGATCCAAGCGATCATATTACTCCTTGATGCACTCTAAAGCGACATCCATCATGTTGGTGAACGACTGTTCTCTTTCCTTGGCGGTGGTATCCTCGTGTTCGACTAAGGAGTCAGAGATTGTGAGAATCGCTAAGGCTTCCTTGTGAAGCTGAGCAGCGACACAGTAAAGGCCATACGCTTCCATCTCACAGGCTAAGACTCCCATGCCTGCAAAAGGCTCCCACTCTTCGCCGTAGAAGTTATCAGCGGATAAGACCTGGCCGACCTGATAGCGGTAATTGAATTTCTCTGCAGCATCGATCGCTTCTTTCATGACCGGATAAGAGGGAATAGCGGAGAAAGTTCCGGGAAGATGATACTGAGCTGCCCAATTGGAGTTCGTGCTTGCGCCAGAGGCGATGACAATATCGAAAAGTTTCAGATCTTTCTGAATAGATCCAGCAGAGCCGATACGAATGATACGCTCCACTCCATAACGAGTGAAAAGCTCATAGGAATAGATTCCGATCGATGGAATGCCCATGCCAGAGCCCATGACAGAGACTCTCTTTCCGTGGTATGTTCCTGTATATGCGAGCATGTTTCTCACGCCGTTGACTTGTTTCACATCTTCTAAGTAATGTTCCGCAATGAACTTAGCGCGGAGAGGATCCCCGGGCATCAAGACAGTCTTGGCAAAATCATTTTCTCTCGCTTCATTGTGTGGTGTTGACATAAATTTCATTCAGCTGCAAAAAAGCAGCTTTTCCTCCTGACACTATTATTCTATCAAAGGAAGCACGTTTTATCTCAAAAAAAGAGACTCCGAAGAGTCTCAACCGATGCAATTTCTAAATATCTTCTCGAATTCCATCATCTTCACATTGTCCATCATACCGCCGTGAGCGATGGAGATTCTTCCCGTTTCTTCTGAGACAACCACTGTGATAGAGTCTGTCACTTCAGAGATACCTAAGGCTGCGCGGTGTCTCGCACCGAACTTGCCGACAATGGTTTTGTTCGAAGGCTGATAATAAACAGCAGCAGCGACGATGATGTTGCCGCGAATGATGATCGCGCCATCGTGGAGACGAGAGCCTTCAAAGAAGATTGTCTCGATAATTTCCGGTGTCACAGGGCAATCGATTCTCGTGCCGCTTTGGAGAACATCATCAAGAGGTGTGTTTCTCTCAAAGGTGATCAAGGCACCCTCTTTGTTATCCGAGAGCCACTTGACTGCGGTGACAATGTTGTCAATCAGTTTTTCTTTGTCGTAATTGGTGATGGAAGTTGAGCTCTTTTGTTTGGATTTGAGCGGAACAGCGATATATTTGCGGACTAGACCAGCGTTAACAATCAAGCAGACAATGGTGATGATCACCAAGAAAAGAGAAGCAGTGAAGACAAGCCAGGGAAGATTTAAGATGAAGCCTAAAAGGAAAAGAAAATCTAAGACTCCGTAAGCGATGAAGACCGGAACGCGTCTGACCTCATACGCCAAAAAGCCTGTCACTAAGAGGACAAGGAGAGTGGAAAGCAAAAAATCAGCGATAAAATAGCCGTTTTGGAAGTTGCTTGCGATGGAAGAACCCATAGAAAATAGTGTGACCATGCCAAAATGCCTCTCTATTAAAAGTATAGAACGAAGGCAATCAATTAGAAAGCACTTTTTAGCACTTTTTTAACGCTTGTTTTAACAAAAAACTCAAAGAGACAATTTCATGAGAACTTCTGGAACGTTCTCAAAATCAGGGAGGAAAGCATCTACGTTAATCTGTTCTTCTTTTTTGAGCTCTTTGCCTTTTTCAGAGATGGCGATGATGTGTTTCACTCCAGCTCTTGAGGCGGAGAGAATTCCGCTTCTCGCATCTTCAAAAACCAAGCACTCTTCTGGAAGAACTCCTGTTTTTGCGATGGCTTTTTGATAAATCTCAGGATCTGGTTTTCCATGTTCAATCGTGCCGTCATCAAAGATGATGTGAGAGCGCGGAAACCACTTTTCAAGCTCAAACACTTTCAGATACCAGAGGACATTTGGTTCCATGCTAGCGGTGCAGATATAAAGCGGGACTCCTCTCTCTTTTAGAGCATCCAGGAAAGGAACAAGGCCAGAGGTGAGGTGAAGATTGTCTTGATCCTCCTCGCAGATTTTCTGGTACTGAAGCTCTTTTCTCGTGGCGTATTCTTTCACTTCTTTCTTTGAGAACTCTTCCCCGCTGAGATATTTCAAAATCTCGTAATTTGAATATCCGTGGATATGATGAGGAAACTCCTCATCGCTCAAATGGTAAGAAAACTCTTGCAACGCGAACGCTTTCCAGGAGATGACATGCTTGTCATCATCTTGAAACATCGTTCCGTTGAAATCGAAAATCACCGCTTTAATCATGTTCATCCTCCTTGGAAAACAATTTGGGAAAACAGCGCTCATAGGTCTCTTGAAGCTGTTGGAAGCTGATATCGTTATAGATGGCAGTGGTAGAGATGCTCTTATGTCCTAAAAGCTCTTGAACCACTCGTAAGTCACATCCGTCGTTGATTAAGACTGTCGCAAAGGAATGACGGAACATGTGCGGATGAACTTTTAACGGGAACGATGCTTTTAAAGAAGCCTCTTGGACAATGTATTCTAACCCTCTCTCACTTAATGGCTTGCCTCTCGCGCTTAAAAAGACAGTTCCATCATCTTCTTTTCCTGATAGCAGGAAGACTCTGTTCTCTTTTTGATAAGAGAGCAAAGCCTCTTTCGCTTTGCCGTTAAAAGAGACTACTCTCTCTTTTCTTCCTTTTCCTTGGATGAGAATTGTCTGTCTTGCAAAGTCAATCTGAGAGAAGTGCAGAGAGCAAAGCTCTCTTGCTCGTAAACCAGAGGCGAAAAGAAGCTCTAAGATCGCCTGATCTCTCTTCGCTAAAGGATCACTTCTCTTCTCATTCCCCTCTAACAGAGAGATGACCTCTTCTAGAGTGAAAAACTCTGGGAGACGTCTGCTCTTCTGAGGCCCTTTAACCCCCTCAAAAGGATTGCTTTCAAAATTGTGAACGCTGACAAGATAGTGATAGAAATGACGCATACAGGAGAGCTTCCTTTGGACAGAGGAAGGCTGAAGATTCTGTTTTTTCAAGAAGAAAAGGTAGTTTCTGACATCTTGTCTTGTAAGCTCATCAAAAGAAAGACTCTGATTGTTTAGAAACAACTCGAACTGAGCTAAGTCAGAGCGGTAATTCTTAATCGTGAGAGATGAATAGCCTCTGTTGTTCTCTAAATAAGAGAAAAAGAGGCTTGTCGCCTCTTGAAATGTCATCATAAAATCACCCCGTAAATGAGAATCGAGACGTATTGAAGCAGAGATCCTAACAGAACAAAGAGGTGGAAGATAGAATGGAAATATTTCTTCTTTGATCCGATACCGTAGAGGATTGAACCGACGGTGTAAGAGATGCCACCTCCGATTAGTATCCAAGTTCCAGTCAGAGTTAAGCTCTCAACAAGCAGCGGATAAAAAGGTAAGACAGACCATCCGATAAGGATATAAAGAATCATCGAGATCACTTTGACAACCATCTTTCTCATCATCGTGGCATTGAGTACGATTCCTAAAATCGACAAAAGGTAAATCCCACCTAAGAACACATAGTGATAAGGAGCAATCGAGGAAAGTGAAAGCAGGACATATGGCGTATAAGTGCCTGCGATCAAAAGATAGATGGTGCAGTGGTCTAAAACCTGAAGTACTCTCTTCCCGCGGTTGACATACAAGCCGTGATACACAGCAGAGATGGTATAAAGGGCGATCATTGTCAAAGAGAAGACAATCATCGAAAGGAGCGCTGTAACATTACCCTGTTTGAAAAAGCAACAGCAAAGAATTGAGACAATAAGAGAGATGACACCGATTCCACCGCCGACCATGTGGGTGACGGAGTTGAAAATCTCTTCCGAGCGCAAATAAAAGGGCAGGCGGTTAGATTTTCGTAAGAGAGCGATTTCTTCCGGGGTCAGATCTTTTTCTTTGACCTTAATCTCGCCAATCGCTTCTTCTGTCTTTAAGACAAGCTCATCGATTTTCTGATCGTATTCCTCTTTGATCGCTTTTCGATCCGCTTTGATTTTCTTTTTATACGCTCGATATTCTTCTTTGTGATAACGCTTGTTGGCTTTGCACTCTTTGAGTTTGGCTTTCTTCAAAGCGACAAGCTCTTTTTTCTCACGGATGATATCTTGTGAATTCATTTTGTCTTTTTTGCAGCCTTCTTAGCAGGTGCTTTCTTCTCGCTTTTTTCTGCCCCGACAATATAGTGACACTTAGGGTAGTTTGAGCAGCCGATAAAGGTCTTACCAAAACGGCTCTTCTTCTCGATGAGATGTCCGGTATGACAAGAGGGGCACAGTGGGGCATCCTCTGGAATTTCAACAGTCGCTTTTTTCTTCACGAGCGGATTTCCAGAAGTGTCTTCCATATAATCGCATTTAGGATAGTTTGAGCAGCCGACAAATTCGCCGCGCTTGCTCTTTCTCTTCACTAGAGTGCCACCGCACTTAGGGCAGACATGATCTTGGATCACTTCGGCTTCTTCTTTCTGCTTGTCGATATAAGTGCACTTAGGATAATTTGAACAGCCGATAAATTCTCCGTATTTTCCTTTGCGGTAGACTAAGGGACTATGGCAAATCGGGCACTCTCTCCCTTCCACAACCTTCGGCTGCATCTTTTCCATTCTCTCTTCAGCAGAGGCGTAATATTTCTTGAATTCCTCCCAGAAGTTTGAAAGAAGAGAGAGACGATCCGTCTCGCCATCTGCGATGTGGTCTAAGGAAGTTTCCATAGAGGCGGTGTAAGAAGCATCCATGTATTTGGGGAAATATTCTTCTAACTTCTCCGCAGTTAAAACCCCTTGTTCCGTCGGAACTAAGGAACCTTTCTTGCTAGAGACATAATCGCGTTCTAAAAGAGTAGAGATAGTCTTTGCGTAAGTGGATGGTCTTCCGATACCATTCTCCTGCATGAGCTTGACTAATTTTCCTTCGTTGTAGCGGCTAGGTGCTTTGGTGAAATGCTGCTCTTTTAATATCTCTTTGACATCATAGACATCATTTTCCTGAATCGAAGCTGGGATTTTGCTCTCCGCTTCTTTTTCTTCGCTCTCTCCGTAAATCTTGTTGTAACCATCAAAAACAGGAGTAGAGGAGCTAGTCTGGAATTCAAAACCGTTCTCTTCTAAGATGACCGTGGTGACTTTATCTTTTCTAGCGGACATCAAAGACGCGATTGCTCTCTGATAGATGAGGGTGTAAAGGAGGTATTCATCGTTTGAGAGATACGGTTTCACTCTTTCCGGTGTGAGATTCACATCGGTCGGGCGGATGGCTTCGTGCGCGTCCTGAACGTTCTTGCTAGACTTCTGAACATGCGCGTATCCGAGATAATCCTTACCGTACTGATTCAAAATAAAGGCTTTAGAAGCGTCGATAAATTCATCAGAGAGACGGATAGAGTCTGTTCTCATATAAGTGATCAAACCGGTGGATTGACCATCGATCTCTTCACCTTCGTACAACTTCTGAGCCAAAGCTGCCGTTCTCTTAGTTGAGAAGTGGAAGCGGGAGAACGCTTCTTGCTGGAGGGTGGAAGTGATGAAAGGAGGTTTCGGTTCTTTTTTCGAGATGACTTCTTTGACTGATTTGACATGGAACCGATTAGGGAGAGAAGAGATGAGAGAAAGCGCGCTTTTCTCATCGGGAATTGAGACTGTTTTCCCACCGACTCTCTCTAAGTTCGCTTTGATAGAATTCTCACCGCTTCCGAAAATTCCTTGGATGGTCCAATACTCTTCCGGAACAAAGTCTTTGATCTCTTTCTCACGGTCGACTAAGAACTTTAAAACAACCGACTGGACACGGCCAGCGGACTGAGACTTAATTTTCTTTTGAAGCAAAGTGGAGAGACGGAATCCCATCAGACGATCGATGATTCTTCTTGTCTCCTGAGATTGAACTAGCGGCATATCGATAGTTCTCGGGTTGTTGAGAGCCTTTTGAAGCGCCGCTTTTGTGATCTCATGGAACTCTAAGCGCTTTGTCGTTTCAACCGGAAGATCTAAAACCCTCGCTAAATGATAAGAAATGGCCTCTCCTTCGCGATCAGGGTCGGTTGCGAGATAAACATCATCTGCTTTGCTCAAGGCTTTCTGAAGCTCTTTTACGACACTTTCTTTCTCCGGGGAAATCTCATAGACCGGCTTGAAGTCGTGCTCGACATCAACACCTAAGCCCATCTTTCCGTGGCTGGAGAGATCACAAATATGACCTTTGGATGCGAGCACTTTGTACTCGGACCCTAAAAACTTTCCGATGGTTTCACTCTTGTGTGGAGATTCGACAATGATCAGTTTCATGAATGTGAATTACCTCTATAAAATCTCACCTATTATTAAAATCGCCCTCATGTTTGTCAAGATTGAATTTTTCTCTTAGCATAGCTAAGAAATTTTTTGGTCAAATTCCGTATCGAGACTCGAGCACTTCGATGAGATCAGAAGCGCAAAGAATCGAAGAAGCGCCATCTTTGATCAGACTATTTGTCATATCATCCCCCGTGACATTACAAGGGAGACAGCAGATCTCTCTACCTGCCTCAATCGCTTTTTGAACAGTGGACATCGAACCGCTTCTATTCTTTCCCCCTCCGCAGTAGACAACCATAGAAAGAGTCGCTAACAGTCTGTTTCGAAAGACAAAGTGCTCCGGTTTTGGTCTGCTATCGAGCGGGTACTCTGAGAGAATCAACCCTTCTTTCTTACAGTAGTCATAGACCCCGGTGTTCTGTTTCGGATAGGGATTATCGATTCCAGAGCCAAGAATAGAGACTGCTGGTGCGTTTTGATCCATCGCCGCTCTCATACAGGATTGATCGATCCCTTTGGCCATTCCAGAGAGAATGACAAGATCGTTATGAAAGTGCTCTTCTACCTCTTTGAGAAGAGAATAGCTCGTGTCACTTTGATACAGAGTCGGTGTCCTTGTGCCGATTGCTGTCAGACGATACTTCTTCTTCAAAAGGTCGAGATTACCATAATAATATAAAAGGAAAGGAGGATAATACGACTGCTTAAGCGGTTCGGGATAATCCTCATCTAAAATGGTGACATACGGGGTTGTGATATTCCTCTTAGCTTCATCGATTTCCTCTTGACTCAATGGCCTATGCTGATAGATATCCTCGTACATTTCTTTCCACTCGCCTTGGTGCATGTAGGATAAAGCTAACAGCAGTTCACGTCCTTTAAAATTCATAAGAAAAGCTCCTTTTCCCACTATTGGTACAAAGGAGCTATTTTTTCTAATCGAATAATCTCAGTTGTTCTTCTCCAAGATACATACTCTTGACCGGTTCGAAGCTGATGCGGTGAACTTGAGGGATAAATCCGTATTCCTCCAATGCCTTGAGATGGTCTTTGGTTCCATATCCTTTGTTCTTCTCAAAGTGATAGAGCGGATACTGTTTCGCGAGGCTGATCATATAATCATCTCTTGTCACTTTGGCTAAGATACTAGCCGCTGCCACAGAGAGCGAAGTCGCATCCCCTTTTGGAATCGAGAGCAGCGGAAGATCAGTGTGTAAATTCATATAATCTGTGATCAAGAACTCAGGCGTTAGCTTCTCCATCACTTT